>JBMCIT010000072.1:0-6902 GCA_048616715.1 Tangfeifania sp.
CCTCACTCAAATACCGGTGAATCATTTCCGGTTCGAAGCCTCGGTTCTGGGCAAACCGGATGACTTGTCCCATTTTTTCAAATTTATTTTTCTTTTTTACTGAACGGGCTTTTTCTTTAAGGGTTTTTATGAGCACCTGCCGGTATTTTTCTTCGTCTATTTCATCCAGTCCTTTTTGAATCAGGTTATCATCCATTCCCTTCATTTTCAGATAGTAGCGAATTTTTATCTTTCCCCATTTGTTTATTCTGAATTTTTCGGAAACATAAAACCTTACGTATCGCTGGTCGTCTATAAATTTTTCTTCCTTCAGTTTTTCAATAAGGTCATCTGCTTCATCGCTGCTCAACCCGGCAGCGATTATTTTTTTGCGGATATCGGGTGAGCACTGTTCGGCACGGCTGCAGAGCGCCGCCATTTTTTTGTAAACTTCCTTTGCGGTTTTTTCTTTGGTTTCCATCGGGAAATGATTGATAAATTCGCCTTCAAGTTACAAAAAGTATATAAACTTCTGCAATTAATTTGCTGCAGGCAAGATTAACGTAGGTTCGTCGGCAGCATTTGAATAGCTGAACCCACTTGCGTAAATCGTTCCCAGGTGGTCGATAAACAGATGGCGCTGATGCCTGAATCTGAACAGCTCTTCAAATTTTTTCGAATTCCAGAAAAATGTTACATCGGCTGGTGACAGCATAATTCAGCGATGACGAAAGTATCCAACCCCAATCAGTTGCCGGCGGAAAGTTTTCTTCGCGGTATTCTTCCGAATGCAATTTTTTGTCTTTCCCGGTAAATTCATCGTTCTTCAGGAAAGAATAGTGTGCCCCGGCGCCAAAACCAAAACTAAGCCCGCTCGGTTTTAACACCGGTAAAGAATTCTTCAAGTTCGGCCAGCGTGCTTTCAGTTTTCTGCACGTCGCGCACTGCTTCGCCTTTTTCGAGAATAACAATCCGGGAGCAAACATCGGCCACATGGTCGAGGTCGTGGCTCGAAATGAGCAGTGTTTTTTCGCCGCCGGCTGCATATTCCTTAATCAACCCGCGCAGTTTGTATTGCGAGGAGGGGTCGAGGTTGGCAAACGGCTCGTCGAGCACCACCAAATCCGGTTGTCCCATAAAAGCGCCTACCACTCCCACTTTTTTCTGGTTTCCTTTTGAAAGGTCGCGGATGTATTTTTTCCGGTCAAGTATTTCGCCATTAAAAAAGCTTTCGAATTTGCCGAGAAAAAGCGAAATGTCGTTTTTATTCATGTTGCGCAGTTCGCCAATAAAATTGAAATATTCATCGGGCGTGAGGTAGCCAATGGTAAAACTTTCGTCGATGTATGCGCCGGTGAAATCTTTCCATTCCTCCGATTTTGCCACTTCAATATTATCGATTTCAATTTTTCCATTGCTGGCGCGAATGAGGTCGAGCACCAGTGAAAAAAGTGTGGTTTTTCCGGCGCCGTTGTTGCCGACAAGTCCGAATGTTTCGCCCCGGTTGATAGTTAATTCCGGAAGGTTCAGGACAACTGTTCCGCTGTAAGATTTTTGTAAGTTAATTGCATTTATCATTTTTCCTGCATTTATTGAACCCTTTCAGGGTTCGTTATTTCCTGTTGTACTTATCCACGGGTTTCACCCGCGGTTATTTTTGTTCGACTCTTTTAGAGTCATTTTATGAGTTTTTATACGCAGCTATCATTTTATGTTTTCTTTTCAGGTACTGCCGGGTAAAGTAGTCGATTAAACGGGGATGCAAAATAATTCCGGTTAATCCCAGTCCGCCCAAAATCAGGTAAGCAGTTACTTTACCGAAAACCAGCGCCATTATTCCGTAAACTGCCATCGGGCCAAACAAAATAGGGAATGCAATGAGCCATTGTGTGGCGCCCATTCCCTGGTAATTGAACATGGCCCGGGTATCGAGATCGATGGCTTTTTTATTGTTCAAACCGAGTGCAAAAATTACAAATGAATTAACTCCCACATTGTAAAGCATTACAGACAAATGAATGTAAATTACTTTTGGGGTGATGAACATGTAACCCAGCGAAAGCAGGTAGAAAATCAGGTTGGTGGCTGCCATCAGAAAAAATGCTGATTGCAGTATTTGTTTCATTTTTACATTTTGCGCCATCAGAAACGGGTAGTAGCGGCTGTGCCAGGCCGGGAAAAACTGGCCGTAGGTCATACTGAAAATCCCGGTCATAAACATGCCGCCAAACACAATCAGTGTTTCAGGAAAATCATTGTCGTAATCTTTGTAAAGGAGCAGTCCGTACAACAGAAACAACACCGACATTATTGCGGAAGTGCGGGGGCGTTTGTTGCGCGTGATCATTTTTACTTCGAGCGAAAGCATTTTCCCATATTCGCCCACGCGGCTGAGCCACGAAAAATCGTGGGTGGAACTTTGTTTTTTCTTTTTTGTGAGCTCATCGAGGTAAAACCGTTCCAGGATATATTTATGGTTCAGAAAATAAAACATCCCCATTAAAACCGGAAAAATAATCACTGCCGGCGGATTACGGATAATTGCATCGAGCATTGAACCAAAACTTCCTGTCAGGTCGAACAGCTCAAAATAATCGATGGCGAAAACAGCAGCAGCCAGCGCCAGAAATCCGTAAAACAGCCGGTCGTCTTCGTTGGTGCGCCATTTTATATACATGGCCAGAAAATGGTTGGTAAAAACCATAAAAAACAGCGCGCCCAGCCAAACTGCCAACTGAATTCCTTCAATTTCCTTCACCGCCGATTTAAAAGTAAACGGCAGCAAAAGAAAGAAAGGGAGGATATTAAAAAAATGAAAAACCGACTTGTTGAGCATGTAACGGGCGATGCGGGCGCGTTTTACCGGGAAAATCAGAAACGGCTGAAACCCGAATGTAGGCAGGTTCTGAATCATAATACGGAACACCAAATCAAAACCCACATAAATTAATATTAGTGAATTAAATGCTGAGATTTGGGATTGGTCCGGGTAATTTTCAGCGAGAAGCATGCTGAGGTTGAAACCCATAACAACAGCGACCAGCGTAAAATAGAGCGCCAAAAAAATGAGCACTCCTTTGGCGGCCATGTTTTTACCGAAGTAGGCAGACCGGGTTAATTCGCGCCAGGCAAACCAGGAGAAGTTACGTTTCATTGTAACGAAAGTATTATATGTTTAAAAATACCAAACTTGTTTTTTATGTTAGTTTATGTTTTTTGCAAAAGTTACATTTATTGCAAGGCAAATTCAGGAAACTGGCTCTTGAAATGTTGTTTAATTTTTTTGGGAATGTATATGGATTGTCCGTAAATCAGAATTCCACTGGCAACCATAGCAAGCGAGATTCCCATTAATATCAAAGGATTTGTAATTTTTATTGTATTGTTGTTTATGTTCAGAATTAATTGAAAAACCAGATTCGGAATCTGAATACTGATAATTAAAAGGGTACCTAATACACCTTGCAAATGTTCTATCAGCATAAATTTTTTTCGGGTTTTTATCTTGAATTTTTTATACAAGGTGAAAAAATAGACGACAACAAAAACAGAAATCGCTGATAAATAAGCATATACAATTAGCATCGTATTTTCAACTATTTGAAATAGAATGAACAACGCAAAAGTTAAAATAAAAGTCATCAATACTTTTGGCCACCGGTAATATTCCGTAAAAAAGTTCCATAATAATCGATTGTATTTGCGCTTTAACTCTCTTTTTCTCTGGTTTTTAATTTTGCCAAAGCCATAAATGCCGAATTTTTTGAAAGTGCTGTTTAAAGCTTCATTAAACGATAAGTCAGGTTTTGTTTTCCATTTTTCTTCAATGGCAGAGGCAAGATGATCAACCAGTTCCACCTGTAAATCATAATAATTCACATAATGGCTGCGACAAAATTCAAACAATTTTTTGGTTTCTTCGGTTGTCACATTTCGGTTCATTCTACGTTAGTTTTGGGTTTAGCAAAATATCCATGTTTTGAATGAAAGATTTCATTTCATTTAAAAGATTTGAGGTTTCTTTTTTCCCGTTCTCCGTTAGTAAATAATATTTGCGGGGACGGTTGTTTACTTTTTTTATTTCTACACTTAATAAACCTTTAGCTTCAAGTTTGTGAAGTGTGGGGTAGAGCGCGCCTTCTGTAATAACCAGTTCACCAGAAGTTATTTTTTCAACTTCGCGGGTGATTTGGTAGCCATACATTTTTCCATTGTCTTTTAGCAATTTCAAAACGATGGTTGAAAGACTGCCTTTATATAAATTGCTTTTTTGCATGGATTAAAAATAAAAAAAATATACATAAGTTGTTTAGGTATGCACTGATAATACCCAAAAAATTAATCAAGTATTTTAGTCAACACCACTCCATCTTTAAATTTATAAACTTCTCCGTCGGTATTGAAAATTTCAACCATTACAATGTAAGCTCCCATCGGTAGCTTTTGTCCCGTTTCGTTTTCGCCGTTCCACGAAATTGTTCCATTCGTTCCCAAAATTTCATTTTTGGCAAGCTGTAAAACAAACCGCCCGGCGGCATCGAAAATTAAAATGTTGACCAGGTAGCCCGGTTTTTCGAGTTGGTAATGAATCTGGTATTCGTCGTTGTATCCATCAGCGTTGGGCGAAAAAGCTTCGGGTTCAAAAGTGATTTGCGGCCCGGAACTTATTTCCGCACCAGCCTGCGAATTTTTATAGCCCGGCGTTCCATAACCTGCGAGGCTCGATGCCGATGCCCAGTTCTCCGGCTCATTGGTTTTTGTTTCTGCCGAAATCCGTTCCAAAGAAACACCTTCTTCGTCTGCCAGCAATTCATGGTGCCAGTCTTCGGTGTAAAACAGCTCATCGATGATTTCCATTTTTTCGTTGAGCAGCACCACATAATCTTCATCGTTATTAAACGAAGGAAATTTTTGCATTTGCTGAAAACAGGTTTCACATTCAGTAAAAAAGAAAGGAAACACGCCATTTGTATCTTTTGTGAGTGCCAGGTAGTTTCCCGGACTGAACCAACGATTTTTTTCAGCAACCGGGTAGATTTGGGTCAGTTGAAAATCATTGTCACGCGAGGCGAGGTAGAGGTTTTTCAGCGGAATTTCTTTTTCTGAATTATTGAAAAGTTCCACATAATCATTTCCATCAGGAACCGGATTGAACAGAATTTCATTGATAACAACATCGCCGGGCCCAATTTCAGGGTAAAAAACTTTTGCGGTAACTGTTACTTCATCCAGCGTAACTTTATCGGCAGAATAATGATTGGCCATGTAACAAATAATTTCCAGCGAATTTCCTTGCAATCCGTTTTGTAAAACTTCTTGCGAGCCCCAGTTCCCGGTGTTTTCTCCACTCGTTTCAAACAGCATTTCAGCGCCTTCGTCAATCCGGTAAAATGCTTTCAGGTATTTGTTTTCGTGATTGTTGCCGCTTCCGGTTTCGTAGGCTGTTAATTTTACGGAGACTTCATTAAATTCCGAAATGTCGATTTTTTCAGAATGCCAGGCAACTACACCGTGAATGTCCCGGCACTCAAACCGTCCACCGGCAGTAGAAACTGTTTTTGCATAATCATCCGCATTTTCAAGGTTGATATTTTCGTATTCCAACGTCCATGAGGTAACATCCGAAAAATCGGCAATTATTTCTCCGTTGTTTCCTCCCCTGATTCCTTTTTCAGGGATGGAAAAACTTTCCCGCCAGATTTCTTCTTCCGATTCCGGAGGAGCCGGTTTTGGCAAAAAGATTGTTAAGATTTGAAGAATAATCAGAATCATCTCTTAATCAATTGAAAGCAAAATAGTAATTTTACGTGAATTTTGCATTATAGCAGACAGGGTTTAATAAAAAATTAGTACGAATGAAGATTGCAATTGTAGGTGTAAGCGGAGCTGTAGGACAGGAATTTCTCCGCGTGCTCGATGAACGGAATTTCCCGGCAGATGAACTTATTATTTTTGGATCGGCCCGGAGCGCAGGCCGCGAATATGAATTCCGTGGAAAGAAACTGACCGTAAAAGAACTGAAACACAACGATGATTTTAAGGGAATCGATATTGCATTAACTTCAGCGGGAGGAGGCATTTCGAAAGAGTTTGCACCAACAATTACAAAACACGGCACAATTATGATTGACAATTCCAGTGCGTTTCGTTACGACAACGATGTACCGCTGGTGGTTCCTGAAGTCAACCCCGAGGATGCCAAAGATCGCCCGCGAAATATCATTGCCAACCCAAACTGCTCTACCATTCAAATGGTGGTTGCCCTGAAACCGATTGAAGATTTGTCGAAAATTAAAAGAGTGCGGGTGGCAACTTACCAGGCAGCCAGCGGTGCCGGCGCACAGGGAATTGCCGAACTGGAGCAGCAGGTTAAAGATGTGGCAGAAGGAAAACAACCCGAAGCCAAAAAATTTCAGTACCAACTGGCAATGAATATTATTCCGCACATCGATGTTTTCCTCGATAACGATTATACAAAAGAGGAAATGAAAATGAACTGGGAAACCAAAAAAATTATGCACACCAGCGCCGAAGTGAGCGCCACCTGTGTACGTATTCCCGTTGCACGCGCGCACTCCGAAGCTATTTGGGTGGAAACCGAACAGCCGCTTTCAGTTGAGGAAGTTACCAGTGCATTTAAAAGTACCGCAGGAATTACAGTAGTCGACGATCCGTCGAAAAATGAATACCCGATGCCATTGTTTGTTGCCGGGAAAGACGATGTTTACGTAGGAAGAATCAGGAAAGATATTGCCGACCCGAACAGTATTACTTTCTGGTGTGTGGGCGATCAGATTAAAAAAGGCGCTGCCCTGAATGCCGTGCAAATTGCCGAGTGGCTTATAAAAGAAGGCGAAGTAAGTTGAGAAATAAATAATTTTTCAGAATAAAACAGGCCCGGCAATCCGGGCTTTTTTTATATT
>JBMCIT010000073.1:0-6867 GCA_048616715.1 Tangfeifania sp.
ATGGAAAAATATATCAGCGATGTCAAGTTGATTGACCACAATCAGCAAATCGTATTTGAACACCTTGCAAATTTTGAGAACCTGGCAGAGTACCTGAATTCAGGATTGATTGAAAAGATCACCAAACAGGTACCCCAGGTAAAAATCACTGATTTTAAGTCGGACCGCGATTCGTGCAAGTTTAACATTACCGGAATGGGAGTGGCCAAAATTCAGATTGTAAACCGCGAGCCATTTAAAAGCATAAAAGTGGAAAGCTCCGGGGGCTTGCCGCTCAACTTCACATTCTGGGTTCAGCTTTTGCCCGTTACCCCGCAGCAAACCAAAATGCGCCTTACCCTGCATGCCGACATGAATATGATGATAAAAATGATGGCCGGCAACCGGTTTCAGGATGGAATCAACCAACTGGCAGAAACACTATCAAATCTGCCTTACAAGTAGTTTAAAAAGGATACGGTTCAGATTATAAATTCAATTTCTTTAAACTGATACTCCTTTAAACGGCCGTTTTTATCTTCCATAATAAGCTGGCCGTATGGGCCAATCCCATTGATACGGGCCATAAATTTCCGGTTATTTTCCCTGAACCAGCACCATTCGTTTTTACGGTAGAGTTTGCTGAAATAGGAAATATCTATGGCCGTAATTTGTTGCAATTTCAGATGCGCATACCAGTTGTAAAATTTTTCCTGTAACCGTTCGGCCATTTCTCCGATTGAGTAATTTTTGCCGCTTAATAGTTTTAGCGATACAGGATTGGGAATTTCTTTACTAAACTTCTCCTGGTTCAGGTTCAGGCCCAGTCCCACAACCGAGGAATGCAGGTAATAGCCGCTCACCGAATTCTCGATAAGTATACCGGCCAGTTTCCGGTCGCCTGCATAAATGTCGTTGGGCCATTTAATACGCACTGTTTCATCGGGGATTATTTCGTGCAATAAATCTACAATTGCCAGGCTGATGATTTTCGATATATAAAACTGTTTTTCCGCCGGAAGAAAATCAGGAAACAACACAATGCTCATCAGCAGGTTTTTTTTTGCCTCGCTCTCCCAGTGATTTCCTGCGTGCCCCTTACCTGCTTTCTGACAGTATGCCAAAACGACAGTGCCGTGTGTGGCCTTTTTCCCTTCAATCAACTGCTTGGCATAGTTATTGGAAGAATCTGTAACCTCAAGAATAATGGTATTTTCGTCTTTTTTTTTCATTTCGAAAACGAAGTTACCAACTTTGAACTGTTTTAACCCGGTTCAGGTTATAAAAAGTATACATAAACCGATAAAAAAAATCAATTGAAAGAACAGATATAAAACAATTACGAAAAAAGAAGTAAGTCAAAAAGATTATCTTTGCGAGGTTAAAAGTTATTTATGAATAAAGTTGAAGAAATTACGGAAAAAACTAAAGAATCCATCCTGGAAGGGATACAAAAAATAAAAGGAAAAGACATTGCAATTATAAATTTAAATTCGATAGGTTACACTGAATGCGGTTATTTTATCATTTGCCACGGCAGCTCGTCAACACAGGTTAGTTCCATTGCACAATCGGTGGAACAAACTGTAAAGGAAGAAACGGGTGAAAATGCATGGCATGTTGAAGGATATAAAAATTCAACCTGGGTTTTACTCGATTTTGGTGAAATTGTGGTTCATGTTTTTCATGAGGATGCACGGAAGTTTTACAACCTCGAGGAACTTTGGGCAGATGCTAAATTAACAAAAGTAGATTCGGATAATTAGGAACAAACTATGGCAGAAGAGAACAAAAAGAATAAACAAACTCCGCCCGGATATCCATTTAACCAGGGCAATAAAAAGAGCACCGGTCCCAAAGATCCAAAGGGGCCGAAATTTAATGCTTACTGGATTTACGGAATTATCGCTGTTATTTTTATTGTGGTACAGGTTTACCTTACAAACAGCCGCGGTCCGGTTGAAACCAACTGGAGCCAGGTAAAATCAACCATGCTGGCCAACAACGACATTGAAAAGATTGTAGTTGTTAATGAGAAACAGGCCAACATATACCTGAAAAAAAATGCGCTGGAGCGCTACCAGGATCAATTCGAAGGTAATTTTACCCAGCCGGCCGAAGAAGGACCACATTTTACCTTCACTATTGGCTCTGTAGAAACATTTGAACGTAACCTGCGTGAAGCCCAGGAAGGGAGCGATCAGGAGATCTTACTGGAATACGATGAGGAACGAAACTGGGCCGGGGAAATTCTCTGGACCATCGGGCCTTTTGTTTTGATTATTCTGCTGTGGTGGTGGATTTTCAGACGGATGAGCCGCGGAGCAGGTGGCGGGGCAGGCGGAATTTTTAATGTTGGAAAATCGCAGGCCAAAGTTTTCGATAAAGACCAAAGGGTAAACACGTCGTTTAAAGATGTGGCTGGTTTGGCCGAGGCCAAGCAGGAAGTGGAAGAGGTTGTGGAATTCCTGAAAAACCCGGCCAAGTTCACCAAACTGGGGGGCAAAATTCCCAAAGGAGCACTCCTGGTAGGCCCTCCCGGAACCGGAAAAACCCTGCTCGCCAAGGCAGTGGCCGGCGAAGCCAGTGTGCCGTTTTTTTCCATGTCGGGTTCCGATTTTGTGGAAATGTTTGTTGGGGTGGGGGCATCCCGGGTGCGCGACCTGTTTAAGCAGGCCAAGGAAAAAGCGCCATGTATCATTTTTATCGACGAAATCGATGCCATCGGGCGTTCACGGGGGAAAAATCCAAACTTCGGTTCGAACGACGAGCGCGAAAATACCCTTAACCAGTTGCTTACCGAGATGGATGGTTTCGATACAAACAGCGGGGTAATTATCCTGGCAGCCACCAACCGTGCCGACGTGCTCGACCGTGCGCTGATGCGGGCCGGAAGGTTCGACCGCCAGATTCATGTGGAGCTGCCCGACCTGAAAGAACGGGCAGAAATTTTCAAGGTCCACCTGAAGCCGCTTAAATTGAACGAAAATGTAAAAGTGGATTTTCTGGCCAAACAAACTCCGGGATTCTCGGGCGCCGATATTGCCAACGTATGTAACGAATCCGCGCTCATTGCTGCACGTAAAAACAGGGATTCGGTTACAAAACAGGATTTTCTCGATGCTGTAGACCGCATAATCGGCGGACTGGAAAAGAAAAATAAAATCATTTCGAAACAGGAAAAAAATACCATTGCCTATCACGAGGCAGGGCATGCCACCATTAGCTGGCTGCTCGAATATGCACACCCACTGGTGAAAGTTACCATTGTGCCGCGCGGAAAAGCGCTGGGAGCTGCATGGTACCTGCCCGAGGAACGTTCAATTACAACCAAGGAACAACTTCTGGACGAGATGTGCTCGGCACTCGGAGGCCGCGCTGCCGAAGACCTGATTTTCAGAAAAGTCTCATCGGGAGCACAGAACGACCTTGAAAAAGTGACCAAACAGGCACATGCCATGGTCAGTTATTTTGGAATGAGCGAGAAAGTTGGAAACGTTAGCTATTACGATTCAACCGGCCAGTCGGAGTACTCCTTTACAAAACCATACAGTGAAAAAACCGCCGAACTGATTGATGAAGAAGTTAAAGCACTTATTGATGCTCAATACCTGCGGGCAAAAAAGATATTAAAAGACCATGCTGAAGGTCATAAAAAACTCGCTGAGTTGTTACTCGAACGTGAGGTGATTTTTAGTGAAGACCTGGAAGAGATTTTTGGAAAACGGCCCTGGGAAAGTAAAGTAATTGAGCCGGAAAACGGCCGGGAGGATAAAAATGAGGAAAGTGCCAAAGCTCCTGAAGAAAAGGAAGTTCAGGAAAAATCCGGCAAATCTGAAAATTCTGAAGATAAAATTATATCGGAATAAGAATGAAACCGGCCCGTCGGGAAATACTTGAGAAATTAAGAAATTCGAAAGTCTCAGTGCCTGAAAAACCAGATTTCGAAGGGCCGGTTTTTTATGCTTTGGCAAAATCCCCTGTAGATGCGTTTAAAAATAACCTGGAAGCAGTAAACGGCAAGGTTCAGATTTGTAAAAACAGCGAAGAACTGGCTGCCAAATTGAAAAACCTGCTGAATAATTTCGATCCGGAAACAATATGCTGCACCGAGCCCGGTGTTCGTAAAATGCTAATATCAGGCAATATAGCGTTTTCTAACTGCACCGAAATTCCTGAAAATATCGAAGTGGGAATTACCGGATGTGAATTTCTGGTAGCCCAAACCGGATCGGCATTGGTAAGTTCGGCACAGAAAGGAGGAAGAAAAATGTTTATTTTTCCGCCAATTCATGTTATTATTGCATCAAAAAACCAAATGGTAAATTCATTGGAGGAAGCCTACCGGGCAATTTCAGAAAAATATGCAGAAAATCTGCCGTCGCAGCTATTGCTCATTACAGGCCCCAGCCGCACTGCCGATATCGAAAAAACACTGACCCTTGGGGCACACGGCCCCAAAGAACTGCATGTTTTAATACACTAACGTTAAATTTATTGCAATATGGAAGAAGGATGGAAACAAGTATTTCTGACCGGCGAAGAATACAAAGCAAACATGGCCAAAGATATGCTGGAGAATTCGGGAATAAAAGCAGTGCTGATGAACCAGAAAGACACTGCCTATAAATCATTTGGCGACATTGAAGTGTATGTTCAGGAAGCTGACGAACAAAAAGCACTGGAACTTTTAAAAGCACTGAAAAATTGAAAGATCTTACAAAACGGACCATTACAGGGTGTTTGTATGTGGTTATACTGATTGGTGGCACAGCGATTCATCCACTGGTTTTTGCCCTTGTTTTTGCGGCACTGCTGTTTTTTACCCAGCTCGAATTTTATCAACTGGTTGAAAAAGCAGGTAATTCGCCGCGAAAAAATATAGGACTGGTTATGGGATTAATGCTGTTTTTTATCTGTTTCGGGATTGTTTACGGCCTGCTGCCCGGGAATGCCTACCTGATTTTTGTTCCCATTCTTATTGTTATTTTTCTGTTTGAAATTTTTCGCGATAATTCAAAAGAAATTCAAAGCAGCGCTTTAACCCTTACCGGTTTTGTTTACGTGGCTGTTCCTTTTAGCTTGCTGAATTTTATCGTGTATCCCACATTTCCTGATTCCCCGCATTTTTACCCCTGGATACTGCTGGGAGTTTTTTTTGTGGTTTGGATGTATGATTCAATGGCTTATGTAGCCGGATCGAAATGGGGAAAACATAAAATAAATGAAAAAGTTTCACCCCAAAAAACGTGGGAAGGGCTTATTGCAGGGGCAATATTTGCATTGATAATGGGGGTTCTGAATGCCGTGATATTTCAGAAACCCGGCATAGCCGACTGGCTGGTAATTGCTTCGCTGATAGTTGTTTTTGGCACTTTGGGCGACATGTTCGAATCGAAAATAAAGCGCAGGTTAAATGTCAAAGATTCAGGAAATTCACTGCCCGGCCACGGCGGCCTGCTCGACCGGCTCGACAGCCTGTTGTTTGTAATACCCGTGATATTTGTATGGTTAAGTTTTTCAGGAAATTTGTAATTTTGGCGAATGAAAATTCATAAAGAAGGACATAAAATAATCCCGGTTGCCTTTTTCTTTCTGGCAGTTACCGATGCAATTATCTATATTTTGCTGAGGGATTACACTGTTTTTTATTTTCTCATGGGCGCATCGCTGGCATTGGCAGTGCTGATTATTTTCTTTTTCCGCGAGCCTTTCCGTGAGATTGAAACCAACCCGAAACATATTCTGGCTGCTGCCGACGGCGAGATTGTAGAAATAATTAAGGTTTACGAAAAGGAATATTTTAAAGAAGAACGCTGGCAGGTTTCCATTTTTATGTCGGTGTTTAATGTTCATCAGAACCGGGCGCCAATCGACGGAAGAGTAGTTCATCAACTGCACAAACCCGGGGCTTATTACCCGGCATTCGTAAAAAAATCGTCGGAGAAAAATGAACACTGTTCCACCGTTTTTAAGGCTGAAAACGGACTGGCCGTGATGGCCAAACAAATTGCCGGGACCGTTGCCCAGCGAATTGTTACCTACAAAAAAACCGGCGATATCGTTGAGCAGGGGAAAGAATACGGTTTTATCCGGTTTGGTTCGCGTGTGGACATGTTTTTACCTTTGGATGCTGAAATTAATGTGAAACTGCATGAGCATACAGTTGGCGGAAAAACAATTATTGCAACACTAAAATAAACGTGCGGAATATAATACGGCAAATACCCAATTTTATTACGTCGCTGAACCTGGTTTCAGGCTCTCTCGCAGTGTTCTTTGCGGTGGACGGGCACC
Organism: Tangfeifania sp.; assembly: GCA_048616715.1. GTDB lineage: Bacteria > Bacteroidota > Bacteroidia > Bacteroidales > Prolixibacteraceae > Tangfeifania. The sequence goes on from JBMCIT010000073.1 coordinate 6,277, forward strand.
TGATATGGGCCGGTATTTTTATCTGCCTCGCTGCTGTTCTCGACTTTCTCGACGGGTTTGCCGCCCGTTTGCTGAATGCTTATTCCGATATGGGAAAGCAGCTCGATTCGCTCGGCGATTTGGTTTCGTTCGGGCTGGCGCCTGCAGCCATCCTTTTCACACTGCTCGAGTTTTCGATGTTCGGGAAAAACCAGCCCATTTATGAAATTGCTGCCCACTGGAGCCAGTGGCTTATCCTTTTTTCGGCATTTCTGATGCCTGTTCTGGGCGCAGTGCGGCTGGCACGTTTTAATAATGCACCCGAAGAAGGTTTTTTCAGGGGACTGCCCATTCCTTCCAACGGATTGTTCTGGGCCTCGCTGGGCCTGATGCTCGAAATGCCCCGTTACCAACAGCTTTTCGAAATGGTTTATTCCACGCGCACATTGCTGTTGCTGGGCCTGTTTACTTCAGGAATGATGGTGATTAACCTGCCCATGTTTTCACTGAAATTTGAAAACCTGAATTGGAAGGAAAACCGGCACCGGTTTCTGTTTCTTGCCATTGCCCTGGCGCTCCTTGCAATCTTCAATGTTTACGGCCTGGCGCTTA
>JBMCIT010000074.1:0-6862 GCA_048616715.1 Tangfeifania sp.
AGCACAGCGCAGAACAGATTTGATTCGTTTCGGGAAATTTACCGGCGATGATTATTTATGGGCCTGGAAAGGCGCAGTACAGGAGGGCAGATCTACCGATGCAAAATTCAGATTATACCCGATTCCTGCTGCCGATGTAATTGCCAACCCGAATTTAACCCAAAATCCGGGGTATTAATTGTAAATCATTAAAACAAGTAAAAATGAAGAAGACACTATTTATATTAATGGCATTCAGTACAATAATCTCATCCTGTATTTTTAAGGATGAACCTGCTGAGCCGGTAATCGGGGTTTTTGATCCGCCGGTAATGGACAACGCTTCAGGAACGTTCGTTTTTGAGGAAGAAATGGCCGGTGAGGTATTTCAGACTTTTAGCTGGAGCGAAGCTGATTTTGGATTCCAGGCTGCGGTTGACTACACTGTTCAAATTGATTTTGCCGGAGATGATTTTGCCAATGCTGTCGATTTAGTGAAAACTTCCGAAACTTCGGCAAGTATCACTGTTGGCGAATTGAATCAGAAACTGCTGTCGATGGGGGCAAAAACAAATCTTCCTACCGATTTCGAAGTAAGGGTAACCGCATCGGTTAACGAAAATGTACAGACGCTTATGTCGGAAGTACAAACGCTTAATATACATCCTTACCAGGTTGTAATTATTTATCCGTCGCTTTATTTGCCGGGTAATTATCAGGCAGCCAGCGGATATGAAGCTGACTGGAGCCCCGACAAAGCCCAGCAGATTTATTCGCTCAAACAGAATGAAAAATACGAAGGTTACGTAAATATGGCTGGCGAAGATATCATGTTCAAATTTACCGATGGCCCGAACTGGGATGCTAACTGGGGGGACGACGGAAATGACGGGACCCTTGAACCCAACGGCGCTGACATACCCGTTGCCGAAGCCGGTTATTACCGGGTTAATGCCGACATTAACGCACTGACCTACTCCATGATGAAAACCGATTGGGGATTGATTGGAGATGCAACCCCCGATGGTTGGGATGCCGATCAGGATATGACCTATGACACGGAAACCAAAACCTGGTCGGTTACACTTGATTTGACACCCGGTGAAATTAAATTCCGTGCCAACGATGACTGGGACCTGAATTACGGCGACACCGGTTTCGATGGATCGATTGAAGAAGGTGGCGATAATATTCCAATTGACGAAGCCGGAAACTATACGGTAATATTGAACCTGGAAACTCCGGGTTATGCCTACTCGATTGTTAAAAATTAAGTTTAGTTAATCAAAAAAGGATTGTTCGGATTTTCCCGGGCAGTCCTTTTTTTATTCCGAGTAAAATGAAATACTTCAGTTTCCTGTTTATAGCCGCATTGTTTTTGTACAATTTAGCCACCGCGCAAATTACAACAAATCCTGAACTCCCGGTGGCATCGCAAAGTGTAACCATCACGTTCGATTCTTCTGAAGATTCGAGACTGGGATATTACACCGGCGATCTGTATGCACATACTGGCGTTATTATTCAGGGAAATACCGAATGGCAACATGTTATCGGAGACTGGGGTGTGAATGCGGAGCAACCGCAGCTTACCCACCTCGGAAATGGTATTTATGAACTGGAAATTACTCCCGACATCAATTCATTTTATTCGGTAGAAGAAACCGAAAAGGTACTTCAACTGGCGTTTGTTTTCCGCACAGCCGATGCCAATAACCAAACAGCCGATCTTTTTGTGAATGTGTATGAGGAAGGGCTTGTTGTTGAAATTACGCAACCCGCCGAAAATCAGATTTTGCCGCAAAACCAGCCGGTAACTGTTTCGGCCACGGCATCGCTCGAATCTGAATTAAAGCTTTTTCTGAATGAAACATTGCTGGCCGATAATACAGGAACTGCTGTTTCTGCCGATTATACTTTTACTGAAACCGGAAGCTGCCTGCTTATCGCAGAAGCAAATGCCGGCGACGAAACCGTCCGCGATTCTGTATCGGTTTATGTTCGGGCTGAAACGATTGCCGAAACAAAACCTGCTGCTTTCCGCAAAGGGATTAATTATCCTTCCGACACATCCGCGGCATTGGTATTGTGGGCGCCGTATAAAGAATTTGTTTTTGTTTTGGGCGATTTTAACAACTGGCAACCTACTGAAGGTTACCAGATGAAAAAGGATGGTGACTATTTCTGGCTCGAAATTCCCAATCTTGAAAAGGGCAAAGAATACGCTTTTCAATATTTCATCGACGGCGAGATAAAAATTGCCGATCCTTACACCGAAAAAATTCTCGATCCATGGAATGATGAGTTCATCGGTCCGGAAATTTATCCCGATCTAAAATCTTATCCTGATGGGAAAACAGAAGGAATTGTTTCGGTATTGCAGCCGGGCGAGGAAGAATACGAGTGGCAGGTGACTGATTTTCAGCCACCGGCGAAAGAAAAAATGGTGATATACGAATTGCTCATTCGTGATTTTACCGAAGAACATACATACAAAGCAGTGCGCGAAAAGCTGGATTACCTCGAAGATTTAAATATTAACGTTCTCGAACTGATGCCTGTAAATGAATTTGAAGGCAACAGCAGTTGGGGATATAATCCGTCATTTTATTTTGCTCCCGACAAATACTATGGTCCAAAAAATGAGCTGAAAAAACTGATTGACGAATGTCATAAACGCGGAATTGCAGTGGTGCTCGACATGGTTTTAAACCACAGTTATGGCCAAAGTCCATTCGTTCAGATGTACATGGACAACTGGACCATCACTGCTGAAAATCCATGGTACAATGTGGAATCGAATTTCGAAAATCAGGCACTCACCTGGGGGTACGATTTTAACCATGAATCGGAAGCTACCGAAGAACTGGTAGACAGTGTGAACAGTTTCTGGATGAATGAATACAAAATCGACGGATTCCGTTTCGACTTCACCAAAGGATTTTCAAATACACCTTACGGAGCTTCGAGTTGGGGAAGTGAATACGATGCCGACCGGATTCTGAACCTCCAGCGCATGTCGACCGAAATATGGGACCGGAACGACGATGCCATCATCATTTTTGAACATCTTGCCCATAATAATGAGGAAAAAGAGCTGGCTGATTTTGGGATATTAATGTGGGGAAACATGCATGGAAGGTATCTTCAGGCTGCCTGCGGGAACGTGGCAGGATCGGATTTGAGCGGCGCCGTTTATACCGAGCGGAACTGGAACCAGCCCAATCTTGTTTCCTATCCTGAAAGCCACGATGAAGAGCGGATAATGTATCAAATTAAAATTGACGGGCTTTCCAGTGATGATTACAATACAAGAAACCAGCAAACAGCACTCGACCGCATTGAACTGAATGCATTGTTCCACCTGCCTTTGCCCGGCCCGAAAATGATCTGGCAGTTTGGCGAGCGGGGTTACGATATTTCAATTGACGATTTCGGAGGGCGATTGAGCGAAAAACCTCCGCGCTGGTATTACCTGAACAACTCGAACCGGGTGGATCTGTTCAGGGTAATGGCAAAACTCAATTACCTGAAACAAACTTACCCGGAATTTACTTCTTCGGAGTTTGCCTACGATTTAACAGGGGATGTTAAGTGGTATACCTATTTTGACCAATACAATGTTTTTGCAATTGGGAACTTCGATATCGAAGAAGCTGAAGTGAATATTTCGTTCCCGGACACAGGAAAATGGTACGAGTTTTTCAGCCAGGATTCCGTTGTTGTCACTGAACCTGAACACAATTTTGTGCTTGCTCCCGGCGAATATCGTTTGTACTCTACCCGGAAATTTGCGCAGCCCGATATAGCCACCGAAAATTTAACACTTGAAAAAGCCAGAGAGACCATCAGCTTTTACCCGAATCCGGCAACGGATCGAATTGTAATTGAGGGGTTAAACTCCCATTCGGATATTACAATCTATTCCATTACCGGCAAATTAGTTTACCGGTCGCGGGCATTCCGGGGAAATTCAAAACAGGTTCGTTTAGAAAATTTTAAACCCGGAATTTATATTTTGAATGTGATTCAGGAAGGTAAAAGAGTATCAAAAAAACTGGTAGTGAAATAGAAAATTTGTTAGCGGGTTTTATGCAAAATTAGGGCTTCCCCGGTTTCTGCAAATGTTATGATTTTAGCAGATAAATTTTCGTGAAATAATTTCTCCGAAAATTCTTCTTAACTTTCCTCCCAAAATCTAAAAAACTGATAGAATGAAAAAAATAGCCGTACTCCTGTTTTTAATCCCTTTCTTTTTAAACGCCAAAGATTACAGTGTAGAATCACCTTCAGGAAGACTGGAAGTTAAAGTTTTGGTTGAAGGTGAAATTCAATATTCCGTTTTCCTGAATGACAAAGAAATTATTTCGCAATCGCCTATTTCAATGACACTCGAAGATAAAGTGTTGGGGCAGGATGCAAAGGTTAGGAGAGATAAAATTACATCGGTTGACGAAGTGATTGTGCCAACCGTTCAACGTAAATATGCTGAAATCCCTGACGTTTACAATCAGCTTACATTAACTTTTACAGGTTACAAATTATATTTCAGGGCGTATGACGAGGGCGTTGCTTACTGCTGGGAAGTGACAGAAGACGGGCCGTTGAAAGTAATGGACGAACTGGCCACTTTTACGTTCCCGGCTAATTACAAGGTTTGGTTTCCGGAAGAGGAAAGTATGTTTAGCCACCAGGAGCGTTTGTATGAAGATGTTAAATTGTCGGAGATTACCCCCGACAGATTTGCGTCAACCGGCTTGCTGGTTGATGGCGAAAATAATGTAAAAGTTTTTATTTCTGAATCGGATTTGGTTTCGGATTATGCAGGAATGTTTTTGAAAGGATGCGAAGAAAATCCTTACCGGCTGGTTGGGAAATATGCAGGTGTGGTGCTGGAAGAAGAACAACTTACCGACCGAGATGTAAAGCCTGTGAAACACGCTGACTACATTGCCGAACTGGATGGTCCTAAAAGTTTTCCATGGCGTGCAATGATTATTGCTGATGAGGATAAACAACTGGTTCAATCAGAATTAATTTACAAACTGGCACCGGAAAATGCCATTGAAAACACGAGCTGGATAAAACCGGGCAAAGTTGCGTGGGACTGGTGGAATGCCCTGAACGTTTACGGTGTTGATTTTGAGTCGGGCGTGAATAATGAAACGTATAAATATTACATTGATTTTGCTGCTGAATACAACCTTGATTACATCATTCTCGATGAGGGCTGGTATCACCTCGACGACATCATGAAGGTGAAAGATGAAATTAATGTGCAGGAATTAGTAGACTATGGAAAAGAAAAAGACGTTGATGTTATTCTCTGGGTTGTTTGGAAAGCACTCGATGATAAGTTGACTGAAGCGCTCGACCAGTTTGAAGAGTGGGGCGTGAAAGGGATCAAAATCGACTTTATGCAGCGCGATGACCAATGGATGGTGAATTTTTACGAGAAAATTGCACGCGAGTGTGCAACCAGAAAACTGCTGGTTGATTACCACGGATCCTACAAACCGGTTGGCCTCGATCGTAAATACCCAAATGTAATTACCTACGAAGGGGTGAAAGGAATGGAAAACTGCAAATGGTCGGATCAGCCCGACCCGGAGCACAACGTAACTCTGCCATTTATAAGGATGGTATCCGGCGCCATGGATTACACGCCCGGGGCCATGCTGAATGCCAACAAGGAAAATTTCAGGGATATTTTTGAAGCCCCGATGGCGCCCGGAACCCGCTGCCACCAACTGGCCATGTACGTGGTATTTGAAAGTCCTCTGCAAATGCTTTCCGATAATCCGTCGAATTACTACCGCGAACCCGAGGCTATGGAATTTTTGAAGGAAGTACCCACCGTTTGGGACGAAACCCGTGTGCTGGAAGCCAAAGTGGGCGACTACATTTTAATGGCCCGCCGCAAGGGCGAAACCTGGTACGTAGGCGCCATGACCGACTGGTCGCCGCGCTCGCTGGAACTCGACCTTAGCTTTCTTCCCGAAGGAAATTTCAACTTACAAATTTGGAAGGACGGAGTAAATGCCCACCGGCATGCCTCAGATTTTAAACAGGAAAAACAAAATGTAAGTGCTTCTTCCAAAATAAAAATCGATATGAAACCAGGTGGCGGTTGGGCTGCAATCATTAAAAAGAATTGAAATTATTTTGCACTGAAGTTTAAATGAAAGGATGACATGATTGTTGCTGAAGTGTCATCCTTTAATTTCATGCTTTAAAATAAATCGGTGTGCGAACCGGTACGAATTAATTTGATTTCCCTTTTTTGTGTGTCTTTTTCCCAGATAAGCAGCCAGTCGGGTTTTATATGACATTCCCAGCACCCGACGTAATTTCCTGAAAGTTTGTGCGATTTATATTTGGAAGGTAATACTTCATTGGCTTCGAGCAGAGAAAACACTTCCAATAATTCAGTAATTGGATAGTTTCGCTTTTTACAGGTTTTAAAATCGCGTTTAAATTGGTTGGTAAATGAAAGCGTGTAACTCATGCATTCAGTTTTTCCATCAGGTCATCTATATTTTTTGCCCGGGTAACTTTATCTTCCTTTGCGGCCCTAATAGCCTTTTTTGTCGTTTCGTTGGGCTCTTTTTCAAAGGAAACAAATTTTTCGTTTGAAAAGCTTTTAAGGAATTCAAGCAATTTTTTTCCTTTGGTTGTTTTCTCGTCTATGATTACTGTTGTCATTTTCTGAACATTTTTTTCAAAAATAAGGAAAAATCAGCAAATTGTCACCTGTCCAGCCACTGTTTAAATTCTGAAACTTTGTCGCGGCTGACGATGAGCCCTTCGTCGTTAAAATTTCTCGGACTGTATCATCTCTTCTGACGGAACATAAGAAAAGTCTTCCATGTAATCCAGATTT
>JBMCIT010000075.1:0-6831 GCA_048616715.1 Tangfeifania sp.
GGCTTTCCATTTTTTTATATTAATGGCCGGAAATTGTTAATTTTGCAGTCGTTAAACTTTGAAAAAGAATGGTGACAGAATCGAGATACAATGCCCGCGGGGTTTCGGCATCGAAAGAAGATGTGCACAATGCTATCCGGAATGTGGACAAAGGCCTTTTTCCAAAGGCTTTTTGCAAAATAGTTCCTGATGTTTTAGGGAATGATCCGGCATGGTGCAACATTATGCATGCCGATGGTGCAGGGACCAAATCGTCGCTGGCATATATCTACTGGAAAGAAACCGGCGACCTTTCGGTTTGGAAGGGCATTGCACAGGATGCGCTGATTATGAACATCGACGATTTGCTGTGCGTGGGCGCTACCGACAATATTCTGGTTTCGTCAACCATTGGAAGAAACAAAAACAACATTCCGGGCGAAGTAATTGCCGCAATCATTAACGGCACCGAAGAATTGCTTGCCAAACTCAGGGAACTGGGAATTTCGGTTTATTCAACCGGAGGCGAAACCGCTGATGTGGGTGATTTGATCCGGACAATTATTGTGGATTCAACAGTGGTTGCCCGGATGAAACGCAGCAATGTAATTTCAGCCGACAGGATTTCGGCAGGCGATGTGATTGTAGGACTTTCGTCATCAGGGCAGGCAACTTATGAGAATGAATACAACGGCGGCATGGGAAGCAATGGACTGACATCGGCCCGGCACGATGTTTTTGCCGGTTACCTCGCACAAAAGTATCCCGAAAGTTTCGATCCGGCTGTGCCTTCTGATTTAATTTATTCAGGAAAATATAAGTTGACCGACCAGATTGAAGAACTGGGAATCGATGCCGGGAAGCTGGTACTTTCGCCAACAAGAACTTATGCGCCGGTTGTTAAAAAGGTTCTGGAAAAATACAGAAATAAAATTTCAGGAATGATTCATTGCTCAGGCGGCGCGCAAACAAAAGTGCTCCATTTTGTAGAGAATGTTCATGTAATAAAAAACAACATGTTTACGGTGCCACTGCTTTTCAGGATAATCCGGGAACAATCGGGAACCGGTTGGAAAGAAATGTACAAAGTCTTTAATATGGGGCATAGGTTTGAAATATATACATCGCCTGATGCAGCCGAAGATATTATTTCAATTGCCGGCTCTTTTAACATCGATGCCCAAATAGTTGGCAGGGTTGAGCCTTTTGAAGGTAAAAAGCTTACAATAAAAACAGAAGAAGGGGAATTTGTTTATTATTAAAAATCTTCTCCAATTAAATTGAGGATTATAAAATGACAGAATACGCACTGCTCGAAAAATTTGAATCGGTAAAACACCGCTTCGAAGAGGTGCAGCAAATGATTACCGACCCGGAAATTATTGCTGACATGAAGCGCTATGTAAAACTAAACCAGGAATATAAAAACCTGGAAAAATTACTGGGGGTTTTTAAAGAATATAAAAACCTGATTGATAATCTTGAATCGGGGAAAGAGATGCTGGCAGAAGAATCGGACGAAGAGCTCCGTGAAATGGCCCGCGAAGAGATGGAAATGGCCGAAGAAAAAATTCCTGAAAAAGAAAAGCAAATAAAAATGTTGCTGGTACCGGCCGATCCGGAAGATGACAAAAATGCCATTCTTGAAATCCGTGCAGGAACCGGGGGGGATGAGGCAAGTATTTTTGCAGGAGATTTATACCGCATGTATTCCAAGTTTTGCGAGAAAAAGGGCTGGAAGATGGAGGTGACCAACTTAAACGAAGGGACTGCCGGCGGTTACAAGGAAATTGTGGCAAAAGTGAGTGGCGCCGGAGTTTATGGAATCCTGAAATATGAATCGGGTGTGCACCGGGTGCAGCGCGTACCGCAGACCGAAACCCAGGGGCGGGTGCATACCTCGGCAGCCACGGTTGCTGTTTTACCCGAAGCCGAGGAGTTTGATGTGGAACTAAAAGAATCGGACATTAAGAAGGATACTTATTGTTCTTCGGGCCCGGGGGGGCAGTCGGTAAATACAACTTATTCGGCCATTCGTTTGACACATATTCCCACAGGAATTGTGGTGACTTGCCAGGATGAAAAATCACAATTGAAAAACCTCGCCAAAGCCATGAACGAGTTACGTACCCGAATTTACAACATGGAGTACCAAAAATACATCGACGAGATTTCATCGAAACGAAAAACCATGGTTTCAACCGGCGACCGGTCTGCAAAAATCCGCACCTATAACTGGCCGCAGGGACGGGTAACCGACCACCGCATTAATTTGACCATGTACAACCTGCAGGCGATTATTAACGGAGAAATCGACGAAATCATCGAAAAACTGATGATTGAAGAAAATGCAGAAAAACTGAAAGAAGCTGAGATTTAATTCAAAATCGGAAACAAAATCGAATCAGGGAATAATTCAGTAAATTGCATTTGAAGTGATGATTCATTAATTTTATTAAAAAAAAGGAAATGGAATACATTGCAGAGAGAATAACAATTGATGAAAAAATTTGCAACGGAAAACCAACTATTCGTGGTTCAAGAATTACCGTCCAAACTTTGTTGGAGTTCCTTTCGGCAGGTGATTCTTCTGATGAAATTCTAAAACAATATCCGACCCTCGAATTAGAAGATATTCAAGCATCACTTAAGTTTGCGGCAACATTATTGGGAAGAAATTACACTATAAAACCTGTTGCCTGATGCAAAAGTTTCTTATTGATGAGAACATTCCTTATTATTTTGAACTATGGAATAACCAGGATTTAATTCATGTTCATGGCTTGTATGGTATTTCGACTGATGAGGATATCTGGCAATATTCAAAAGAAAATAACCTGGTGATAGTTACAAAAGATGCTGATTTTTCGAACAAGATTTTATATAGAAAGCCTCTCCCGGGGTCGTTCATTTAAAAATTGGGAGCTTGAAAATCAAAAAATTGTATACATTTCTAAATCGAATCTGGCCGGTAATAATTGAGGAACTGAAAAACAATAAGCTCGTAAATGTTTTCCACGATAGAATTGAATCATTGACTTAAAACTATAAAATGAACCAACAACAACTTTTCGAACAAATTCAAAAAAAACAGAGTTTCCTTTGTGTGGGGCTCGATACCGACATTCAGAAAATACCGAAATACTTGCAGAATACTGCTGATCCGGTGTTGGCATTCAATCGGAAAATTATTGATGCAACGGCTGAATATGCAATTGCATACAAACCCAACCTGGCATTCTATGAAAGTTTGGGATGGCAAGGATGGCACACGCTCGAAAAAACAATGGAGTATATAAAATCAAAGTATCCGGAGGTTTTTTTGATTGCCGATGCCAAACGCGGCGATATCGGGAATACTTCCAGTTTGTATGCCCGCGCGTTTTTCGATAAGCTCGATTTCGACGCAGTGACCGTGGCACCCTACATGGGTGAAGATTCGGTGAAACCGTTTATGAATTACCCCGGTAAATGGGTTATTCTTTTGGCGCTCACTTCAAATATGGGTGCTGCCGATTTTCAATACCTGAAAAATGAACAATCGGGAGAAGAACTTTTTAAATCGGTTTTGAAAACATCACAAAACTGGGGTAATGAAGAAAACCTGATGTATGTGGTTGGCGCAACCAAAGCTGAAAAGTTAACGGAAATCCGTAAATTTGTGCCCAGTCATTTCCTGCTCGTTCCTGGTGTAGGAGCGCAGGGTGGCAGCCTCGAAGAAGTGGCCGAGAACGGGTTGAACAGTAAATGCGGGCTGCTTGTAAACTCTTCCCGCGGAATAATTTATGCATCTTCAGAAAAAGATTTTGCAGAAAAAGCCGCGAAAGCCGCAAAACAGGTTCAGCAGAAAATGAAAAATATTCTTGAAAACAAAGGATTGGTTTGAGGTTTTTGTTGAGGGTTTTTCAGTCGGTACGCAAACCTGACTGTTTAATATTAAAAATTGTTTTAATACACCTTTGAAACCCACTTCTTGTTAAATATTGTTAACAGCATGTTTAGCAGCTTTTTAATAAAATTATCTTTGTGATATGAGCAAAAAGATGTTGGTTACATTAATTGTCTTAATGGCATTGGTGCTGTCGGGTTTGATACTTATTCAGACAAACCTGATAAAAACTGCGTCTGATATCCGCGAAGAGCAATTCGACCGAATGGTGAAAAATGCTTTGAAATCAGTTGCCGATCAGCTTGAAATTGAAGAGCAAAGAGAAGCCAGGCTGGAAGCACGGAGGGGCCAGATACCCGGCCTGAAGAATTCGCCGGGCAATCTGAATATATTCCCCCGGAAAGGAACGGGACAGTTTTCAGGAAGTTTCCGTTTCAACTATTCCGAACAGGGCATTTTTGGCAGTTACCAGGAGGAGTTGCAGATTTTAATTACCGATTCAACACAAACTGCTTCAAATTCAGTTGACCCCGACGAAGAAAATGATGCTGCATTTCTTGACCGGTTGCACGAATTTAATATCGACCTCGAGCAACGGCGTGAAAGGTTTCTTCAGGATATAAACTGGAGAAATTACAAGATTGTGCTCGAAGGCAGGCCGCTGGAACAAAGAATTGACTCTTCGTTTTTAAAAATGGCCATTGCCTCGTCATTTGAGGAGGCAGGGATTGAACTGGATTATAAATACGCAGTCCGTTCGGCAAACCAGGGGCAGGACCGCTTTCTTTTTGGCAGCGAAAATTATAACCCAAAACGAAAAGATGAATATTACAGCCTGCTTTTTCCGTATGATTACGACGGAAAACAGCCCAACTACCTTTACGTTTATTTCCCTGAACGCTCCGGGTATTTGCTTAGAACAACCGGGCTTACAATTATCCCAACCATCATTTTAACGGCTTTTCTGATTGCCATTTTTGCCTATGCGATCATGATTATACTGAGGCAGAAAAAATTGTCGATGATAAAAAATGACTTCATCAACAACATGACCCATGAACTGAAAACCCCGATTTCCACTATTTCGCTGGCCAGCCAAATGCTCGAGGATGGAACAGTGACCAACACTCCGGCAACCATCGAGCATATTTCGAAGGTGATAAACAAAGAGAGCAAACGTCTTAGTCTTCAGGTAGAAAAAGTGCTGCAAATGGCAGTTTTTAATGAAGGCCGTTTAAAGTTGAAATTTAAGGAGTTCAATGTAAACGACACCATTCAAACGGTAGTAAATAACTTTGAGTTGCGCGTGAAGAATAAAAACGGCGAACTCCATTCTGAATTAAAAGCTGAAGATGCCATTATAAAAGGGGATGAAGTTCATTTAACCAATGTGGTTTTTAACCTGCTCGACAATGCCGTAAAATACAGTCGCGATGTTCCGGATATAAAAGTAGCTACCGAAAGCAAAAACGGGCATGTTACCATTTCTGTACGTGATAATGGTATTGGTATTTCAAAAGAATACCACAATCAGATTTTTGACAGGTTTTATCGTGTTCCAACCGGTAATGTGCATGATGTTAAAGGTTTTGGACTGGGATTGAGTTATGTGAAGAAAATAGTAGATTTGCACAATGGTAAAATTAAAGTGGACAGCGCTGTGAATAAAGGCACAAAGTTTAGTATATTGTTACCTAAAATAGATAAAAGACATGGAACAGAAAACAAAATTACTGTTGGCTGAAGATGATGAGAACCTGGGTTTGTTACTGAAAGAATACCTGGTTGCCAAAGGTTTTGAAACCGATCTTTACCCCGACGGGGAAGCGGCGTATAAAGGTTTTATGAAGGAGCATTACGATATTTGTGTGCTCGATATTATGATGCCAAAAAAAGACGGATTTTCGCTGGCAAAAGATATTCGCATTGTAAATGCTGATATCCCCATTATTTTCCTGACAGCCAAAAACCTGAAAGACGATGTAATTGAAGGGTTTAAAATGGGGGCCGACGATTACATTACCAAACCTTTCAGCATGGAAGAGCTAATTTTCAGGATTGAAGCCATTTTACGCAGAACAACCCAGGAGTCGCAATCTTCTGCACCGCCGGTTTTTACTTTAGGTAAATATACGTTCGATACCCGCAAGCAAACGCTTACCGATGGCGATAAAACAGTGAAGCTTACCACCAAAGAATCGGATTTGCTGAAACTGTTGTGCCAGAATGCCAACAAAGTGCTGGAACGCAATTATGCGCTGAAATCTATCTGGATAGATGACAACTATTTCAATGCACGAAGCATGGATGTTTACATCACCAAATTGCGAAAACACCTGAAAGATGAGCCGTCGGTTGAGATTATTAACGTGCACGGAAAAGGATATAAACTCATCATGTAGATTGAAGAATGGCGGGGAGTCGGACGTTACTGAGCCCGGCGCCTGCCTGGGCCGGAAACCCCGGTTCCTTAATCCATTTTCAGCACAGCGAGGAAAGCTGTTTGCGGAACTTCCACATTTCCTACCTGTTTCATGCGTTTCTTTCCTTTTTTCTGTTTTTCCAGCAGTTTTCGTTTTCGGGTAATATCGCCACCGTAACATTTTGCGGTCACATCTTTTCGCATCGCCTTTACTGTTTCGCGGGCAATAATTTTGGCACCAACGGCAGCCTGTATGGCAATATCGAACTGCTGGCGCGGAATTAATTCTTTAAGTTTTTCGCACATTTTCCGGCCAAACGGGTACGCATTGTCGAAATGAATCAAAGTAGACAGTGCATCCACCATTTCGCCATTCAGCAGAATATCGAGCCTGACAAGTTTTGCTTCTTTGTAGCCGCTCACGTAATAATCGAATGAAGCATATCCGCGTGAAATACTTTTCAGTTTATCGTAAAAATCGAATACAATTTCACCAAGAGGAATATTAAAAGTGAGCTCTGCCCGCTCCGAAGTCAGGTAA
>JBMCIT010000076.1:0-6749 GCA_048616715.1 Tangfeifania sp.
CCATAGGCGCCAAAAACAGGGGCGTTCCTTCCAGTATCAGATTTCCGATTTTCATTCAGTTAAAACCAAAGGTGTTCAATTAATATTTTAATTCCGATTGTCGTTAAAATAATGCCTCCCAAAAATAACGACTGCCTGATTCTTTTGGCAGGAATGTATTTTCCAAACAACATGCCCAGCATGGAAACTATAAATGTAACCGCACCAATAATAACCACGGCAAGCCATATCTGCAACTCAAGCAAACCAAAACTGAGCCCCACAACCATTGCATCGATGCTGGCAGCAACCGACAAACCAAGAACCACCGTAATTTTAAACGGATTAAATTTCTGAAGCGAACTATCGGGTTTTTTGCTTTCCGTCATCATTTTTACTCCCACAAGCGCAAGGAGCAAAAAAGCAATCCAGTGATCCCAGTACGCAATCAAGTCATTTAAAGTACTTTCAAGCAACCAGCCGATTACCGGGAACCCGGCCTGGAAAAAAGCCAGTGAAAATGCAATAAGCGCAGCCTGTATAAACCTAATTTCCTGCCTCATCAACCCACATGAAACCGATACAGCAAATGAATCGAAACTCAATCCAATGCCAATAAGCAAATAAGTTATAATATCGGTAATTTCCATCATTTCAGAAAGCTGCAAAAATAGGGATTTCAGAAAAATTATAACGAAAACATAAAACTTACGTTTCAGGAAACAAAGAAAGGCAGCTGAAACAACTGCCTTTCTTTTTGAAAAATATTTTGTTACTGGTTAAATTTCGAATACGTAATTATAAGCTTAATACCTGGCTGGCTCCTGCTACCTTTCAGAATTACCCGGTTGGCTTCGCTGTTTTTTCTGGCGGGAGTCAAAAAGAATCCGTTGTTTTCAGCATCGCCATCAATAATTTGCTGCAAATGCTGGGTAATATTGAAACTGTAAGTATAGTCCTCGGTGTTGAGCCGGCCTCCGTAAAATGCCGGACTGAACAGGTAATCGACCGGCAGGAATTCCTGACCATCCTCATCCAAAACCGTAAACAATAATTGTTGTGGCGGTGGGTATTTTTCAACTTCAGATGCCAGCGTATCAACCTGGAAAACAATCTCTGCCTTGTTAATGGCAGTATTTACTGAATCTTTCCAGAGGTTAAGATCATCAATATAAATTTTGGATCGTAGTCCGCCGGTAGCCTGCACATAAATTAAGGAATCTTCGCTGGTTTCATCGTTCAGGCCGTTAAAAAAATCAGTCCCCGAATAATCGTGTTCAATGGAGTTCACCCGCGCACTAAACGGCGTAATCACATACGGATTCAGCAACGTATCGGGTTCTTCTTCGTTCATATTTTCATCGTTGTTGTAGTAAACAACTAATGCTGATCCCTGGAAATCGTCGCCCGAAGATGCGTCGAGCTGAAAAATAGCACCTCCTTCATTCTCTTCTTTTTCCGCTTCAATATACAATCCTTTAAAATACTCGAGAAAAACATCGTTATCCACCATTTGCAATGAGTCGGCGTTAACCAGTTTTTCGCCAAGCGAATTATCGAGCGGAATAGTTATGAGGCTGAACAGCGTGTCGGACGAAGTTGAATCTACCCTCACCTGGGGTGTATATACTTTTTCACCGATTAACTGATTTGAGGCATACGATTTAAGATCCACATCCTGGTAATATTCATCATCGATATCGAGAGCCGACTCCAGTTCGTACACTTTGAAAGTTTGTGGTGTTACGGTGTCGCCGTAAACTCCGCGGTAGTAGAGAAAAAGCTTCACTGAATCAACCACAGGGTTGGTGCCGAAATCGGGAAAAAACTGCAAGCGGAACTGTGTAGCCAAATCAATGGACGTTTTACCAAATTCCGGATCATCAAACGTTCCGAGGAGCGTACGCGACGGCTCGTCGGTTTGTAATGAATCTTCGCGGTAAGTAAACGACGAAATGCTGTTCTGCTCTACCAGGTTTTTCACATTGATTAAATCGGTTGCCGGCAACACTTCCATTCCCAGGTCGGTTTGTTCTTCACAAGCGGTTACTGCTGCAATCAGCAAAACAACAAGTGCAAAAAGGCGGTTTCGGATGAATATTTTTCGTATCACTAAATTCTGTTCTTTGTTATTACTTATTTTCTGATTTCTAAAAAATACAAACGTATAAAAAAACGATGAGGGCAATGTGCAATTGCCCTTAATTTTGAATTTTTTAGGATAAAAATTGATCTTTTAACATGAAACCCTTACCACACCTTTTCATAAAACTCGTTGTAGGCGTCGATGTAGGTTTCTTTGGGTTGATAATCGAGAAAAAGCTTGTCTGTTGACTTCACGTATTTTTCAACTTCGCTGTTCACTTCTTTTGTTCCTTTAATTATCGCATCGGAATAATCAACAGCCAGTTTGCTGACATTTTCGTAAGTAGGACTTTGCAAATGGCTCACATCCGTTGCTTTAATCCCTTCGAGAAGCACTTTGGTTTTGAAATTTTTGTCGAGCATATTTTTAAAGTCGTCGTTATACAATGAATACACTACTTTCGAATCTTCAAAGAGCGGATCGTTGTAATAATATTTCTTGATAAACAGCGGCACCAGCGAAGTCAGCCACCCGTGGCAATGAATAAGATCAGGGGCCCATCTCAGTTTAATAACTGTTTCGAGCACACCGCGTGCGAAAAACAGCGCCCGCTCGTCGTTATCTTCAAATTCTTCTCCCTTTGAATTGGCAACTACATTTTTCCGGTGAAAATAATCCTCATTGTCAATAAAATAGACCTGCATGCGGGCTGCCTGGATCGAAGCCACTTTTATAATCAACGGGTGATCGGTATCATCGATAACCAGGTTCATCCCCGACAAACGAATAACTTCATGCAATTGGTTCCGTCTTTCATTAACCGACCCGTAACGTGGCATAAAAGTTCTGATTTCTCTCCCCCTTTCCTGAATACCCTGCGGTAAATACCGGGAAATTTCCGACATCTCTGTCTCGGGTAAGTAAGGTGTAATTTCTTGTGAAATATAAAGGATCTTTTTCTTTTCCATTGACCTGTAAACGCGGTTTATAACAATGTGCAAAGGTAACAAAAATATCGTTAATATTCAATTTGCACTCTTTCCGTTGTGTTAACAAGCCATTTGGCAATTATGAAAATTTGGAAAAGTAAAGTGTAAATTTATTTACTTTGCACCTTAAAATGAACAGGCAATGAAGCTGGTGAAAACAATACACGAACTGCACGCCCAGTTAAACGAGCCCAGAAAACAGGGAGCAGTGGGTTTTGTACCGACTATGGGCGCGTTGCATGCCGGCCATTTATCGCTGGTTGAAAATGCCATGCAGGAGAATGAAACTGTGGTTGTCAGTATTTTTGTAAATCCTACCCAGTTTAACGACCCAAAAGATTTACAGCGTTATCCGCGTGACCTTGCAAAGGACTTGAAACTGCTCGAACCCACCGGCTGCCAACTTGTATTTGCTCCCGATCCGGAAGAAATTTATCCCGAAAAGGACACCCGGAAATTTGATTTTGGGGAACTGGAAACCGTTATGGAAGGCAAACACCGGCCCGGACACTTTAACGGAGTGGCCCAGGTAGTGAGCAAGCTTTTTGAGATTGTAAAACCCGACAGGGCCTATTTCGGCCAGAAAGATTTTCAGCAACTTGCTGTCATAAAAAAGCTGGTAAAACAACTGAATTTGCCGGTTGAGGTAATTTCCTGCCCCATAATCAGGGAAGAAAGCGGACTGGCAATGAGTTCCAGAAATCAACTGCTCACCTCCGAACAACGCAAAAACGCCCCGATCATTCAGGAAACACTGAAAAGGGCGAAAAAACTATCTGCCGAAAAATCCGTACAAGAGCTAACAAAATGGGTAACAGAAACAATCAACAAAAACCCGCTGCTCGATGTTGAATATTTTGAGGTGGTAGACGCAGAAAAGCTCCAGCCGGTAAGAAGCTGGAAAGATTCCGGCACAAAAGTTGGTTGCATTGCTGCATATTGTGGCAAAATACGATTGATTGACAATATTATTTTGAATTGAAATTTCAGGCTATGCAGATTGAAGTTTGTAAATCGAAAATACATAAAGTAACAGTTACCGAAGCCAACCTGCAATATGTTGGAAGCATCACCATCGACGAAGATTTGATGGATGCCGCCAATTTAATTGAAAATGAAAAAGTACAGGTGGTAAATATCAATAATGGCGAACGGCTGGAAACCTACGTCATAAAAGGCGGGCGCAGTTCGGGAACAATATGCCTGAACGGACCGGCAGCACGCAAGGTAGCGGTTGGCGACGTGGTGATAATTATTTCCTACGCTTTAATGGATTTTGAAGAGGCCAAAACATTTAAACCGGCAATTATTTTCCCCGATATTGAAACCAACCAGCTTGTATAGTTGAGGTTTTATATTGCCCGAAACAGGAAAATCTTTTTCTGACAACTGAATTGTTACCGTAGGATAAAGATACACAACCATTTTCTGCGAAAAAACCAGGATTTCTTCATGCGTTTATAAAAAATTTATACTTTTGCAACACTTTTTTCGAACATGGGCTGGAGAACAAAATACGATATAGAGTTTAAAGGCCTCAAAGAAGGCCTGCATGAGTTCGAATTTAAAATTGAAGACACGTTCTTTGAGCATTTTGATCAGGAATTGGTGAGCCACGGCGACCTGGACGTAAAAATTGAACTTGAAAAAAGAAATACATTCATGAAACTGTATTTCGATATTAACGGCTGGCTGGAACTCACCTGCGACCGTTGCCTCGATAATTACAGGCAACCCATAAATCAGCAAAACGAACTCTTTGTAAAGTTTGATGAAAACAATTACGAAGACGACGATGAAGTAATGTGGCTTTTCCCCGAAGAGCACAACATTAACCTGGCCCACCTGATTTATGAATACATAGTGCTTGGAATTCCGCTGAAACATGTTCATCCGGACAAAAAAAAGGGGGAAAGCGGATGCAACATCCAAATGATTGAAAGGCTGGAGAATCATGTTCCTCATGAAAAAGAGGAAAACAAAGGACAAGATATCGATCCGCGCTGGGAAGCGTTGAAAAAATTAAAGAATAATAATTAAAATTGAAATAAAATGGCACATCCGAAGAGCAAAACATCAAAATCGAGAAGGGATAAAAGACGTACACATTATAAGGCGTCGGTCCCTACACTTGCCACTTGCTCAAATTGCGGGGCAACCGTAAAATACCACACCATTTGTCCGGACTGTGGTTATTACAGAGGCAAGCAGGTAATTGAAAAAGAAATTGCAGTTTAAACCAGGTAAGTTACCTGGTTTTTTTTTGCCCTTTTTATTTTGACTTTGCCAAAACCGTAAAAATTTGTAATTTCAGCCAGCCATACCAATAATACATGAAAAGGGAATAATAGATGAATTTATAAACAATGAAATTTACAATGGCAAAACAATCAGCAAAATCTTACGGCGAAGCACAGGACCAGGCAATAAATATAATTAGTGAAGGAACTTTAATAAAAGGGGATATATCGGCCGGCGGAGATATCAGGATTGACGGTGAGTTGGTTGGAAACATCAATGCAAAAGGAAGGCTTGTAATTGGCCCGCAGGGAAAAGTTGACGGCGAAGTAAATTGCAATAACATAGAAATATCGGGGTACATTAAAGGAAAAATTAGCGTGTCGGAATTACTGACAATGAAAGCATCGGCCCGGATTTACGGCGACATTATTGCCGGCAAACTTTCAGTGGAGCCGGGTTCATTGTTCACCGGCAGTTGTTCGATGGGCGACCTGAAAACAAAAAATGAAACCACAAAACCAAAAGAACAAAAACAAGTTTGATGATTTTATCCGCTATTCAAGCCTGGCGTTCGAAATGATGGCAATGATTGCCCTGGGAACATACGGCGGCTATAAAATTGATCAGTGGTTGGATAACGGGTTTAAAGGTTTTACACTGGGGTTGATGGTTTTATCGGCAATTGGTTCCGTTGTATATGCAACACGTAAAATCTTAAAAAAATGAGCAGGGAACTGATTCGGTTTATCATTAAAATTTTAGTAGCTGCGCTCCTTTTGGTTGCAGCAGGCTGGATAGTTTTCACTTTTTATTTTCCTGAAAAATACCTCCCCGTTTTGCCCTGGATGCTGGCATTTTTTACTGTGGTTACCGTTTTAATTCATGCCTGGCAACTTACCGTGGCCAAAAAAAACATGGCAAAATTTACCCAAAACAGTATGATTGTTTCACTTTTGCGGCTGGTGCTTTATTCAGGGTTTGCCATTGTTTTTTTGATAACTCATTCTGAAAACATTGCTGTTTTTGTGGTTTGCATCGCAGTAGTATACCTGATTTATACTTTTCTTGAAGTTTTTGATTTGCAGAAATTTACACAACAAAAAAAATAGTACGACCAGGCGTTTTTTCAATGATGGTTTTTAGTTGTTTGCAAATCCATTTCAAAAAAAACGACGTATACAATTATTTATATTATTATATGTCAATTTAAGTTAGCTGCTTGAAAAAAACTTTTACATTTGTAGATGCTCAAAAGAAAATGAGGCTATGCCAGCACTAATCAAATGTTTGTTTGTAACAATAGTGTGTGCTACCTTCTGGTTAAACCCGGTGGCGGCGCAGCAACATGAAACGCACGATAATTCCCAATCTCATGAATCTCATACCGAAGAAAAATTCGATGCCGGTGAGTTTGTCATTGAACACGTGCTGGATGCCTACGAATGGCACATTGC
>JBMCIT010000077.1:0-6703 GCA_048616715.1 Tangfeifania sp.
GCAATTAATAAAGGAGAGGCCACAATTTCTGTTTCAGCCAAAAATGAGGTGAAATCTTCAACAATAACAGTAGTTGTGCCTGATTCCATTGAAATTCTTTCTGATTTTTCATCGATGTATCCCGGCGATTCTGTGTTGATTCAGACCAATGTTTATGACAATGAAGGTGAAAAGCTGGACATTTCGCCGGCATTTTTTTCCTCAAATCAGGAAATTGCAGAAATCGTCCAAAACAACAGTCAGTTTTGGCTGCATGCACGCCAGCCGGGCGAAATAGAATTAACTTATTCGGTTGCCGGGTTTGATTTGCAGAAAATGAAAACTGTTAAAGTGCTTTCAGAAAACGACAAAATTCAAATCTATTTTTCCTGTAAAACAGCCACTGAAAACTTGCTTCCTTTTCAGTGGATTGAGGTTGGGCCAACCGATTTGAATGGTTTTGTCAGCGAAAGCGAAAAAGATTATTCCGGCCTGAACCGCCTTACACTTTTCCACGCTTTGGTAGCCGGCTTAACCAAATCGGGAGTGAATTTTGAATTCAGGGACGACGACGCAGCCGACGGATATTTGTATTTATACTCGGTTGCAAAAGATGAAATTTTTACCTACGGCTGGGGTGGAAAAACTGAACCGGTGGCTTATGCACGCGGCTGGATTGCCCGGCTGAACAACTCGCAGTTTTTAAACAGTTTCAGTAATGTTGAAATTTCAAACGGCGATACGGTAGATTTGTACCATGTTCAGGATATAACTTCTCCGTGGATTTACAGCCGGCTGCTGGCCGGTAAAGATTCTGCATCTGTAAACGGGGAAGTTGAATTGTTGCTGGAACAAACCAACTGCAATTATTCGAACGGTGAAATAACTGAGAATGGCTGGCAGCCCGTTGAAAATGGAGAAATCATTCTTGCTGATAATTCCTGGTTTACGGGTGCCGATGGAAAAGTAAATGTACTGATAGAAACCAATCCTCCGGTAACTTTTTATTCAGCAAACAATGCCGTTCTGATAAAGGAAAGAATTACAACTTCAGCTAAAATTTCTGAATTCAGCCAACTTAATATTTATCCGAATCCGGTTGAAAATTTGCTGACGATTGATGTAAATGGGCTTCAGAAATACAGTTTAAAACTCACAAACCTGAACGGAAAGGTGCTGAAAGAAAATCCTTCCCAATTGGGAGCCACCCAAATTGATATGGAAGTTTATTCACCCGGAATTTATTTTTTGCATGTTATGCAAAATAACCAAACCGAAATCTTCAAAATCATAAAAAAATGAGGTTGAAATTCCTTTTTCCGGTTTTTATGATTTTGCTGACGGTGCACTCTGTTTCGGCACAAAATGTTTCCGATTCGGTTTATATTCAGGAGATTCAGGTGCTGGCAAAACGAAAAGTGGAAGAAGCAGGCCTGAAAATTTCACGGCCCGATTCTATGGCGCGGGCTGCTTCAATAACCACTGACTTGTCGGATTTGATTGCTGATTATTCACCGGTTTATATAAAATCGTACGGTGCCGGCTCGGCAGCAACGGCCAGTTTCAGGGGAACCGCCGCTACCCACACACAGGTTTTGTGGAACGGCATGAACCTGAATTCGCCCATGCGTGGTTTTGCCGACTTGTCGTTGTTGCCTGTTTTTTTTACCGACGATGTTTACCTGTTGCATGGCGGAAGTTCGATGACCAAAGGCAGCGGAGGATTGGGGGGCAGCATTGTGCTGGAAAATAAGCCCAACTGGAATTCCGGCATCAATTTTAAAACACTGGCCGAAACAGGTTCATTCGGAAGCCGGAAAGCTTTTTTTAAAGTGAATTTCGGGAGTGAAATGGCCAAAAGTGATACCCGGGTTTTTTATGAAACTGCAGAAAATGATTTTCCTTTTTATAATTCCGGAATAATTCCTCACAGGATGGATACTTTGCAAAATGCCGGTTACCGGAAAGCCGGGATTTTGCAGGAATTTTATTTCAGAAGTTATACCGGTAATTTTTTTACCGTGCGTTTCTGGGCGCAGAAAAGCAACCGGAATTTGCCGCAATTAATGTCCTACCAGGGAAGTGAGCGTGAAGAATATCAAAAAGATTTGTTGCTGCGCACACAGTTTGAATGGAAGAAATATACCCATAAACTGAATTACCATTTTTTTACAGGCATTAATTCCACCCGGCTGGATTATTACCGTGCTACTCCGCAGTTTAATTTTGTGAATGAAGATTCGGAAAGTCGCGAAACCAGCTTTTTAAATCATTTGCGGATATTTCGGCAGTTCGGTGAAAAAGCTTATGCAACTGTAAGTCTCGATGCCAATTATCATGAAGTTCAGGCCAAAGGAAGAAACAATGAAACAGGGTACAGGAAAAACCGGCTGGAAACCAGTTTGCTGGTGAACCTGCACTTAAAACCATCCAATCGTTTTATTGCATACATTTTAATGCGTTCTGAAAATTACGACAAAAAAATTGTGCCGCTCATTCCTTCTGCCGGCATGGAATGGCAGCCCTTCCGGAACCAGCCTTTTTTAATGCGGGTGAATGCTGCGCGTAACTACCACAAACCTACACTGAATGATTTGTACTGGATTCCCGGCGGAAATGCGGAATTGTTGCCCGAGGACGGATTCACCGGTGATATATCATTTTCGGGCGATTTCAGTTTTAGCAAGGTTATATTTAGCAGTGAAATCACCGGCTTCCTGTCCGGAATTGAAAACTGGATTATTTGGCAACCTGCTGAAAACGGGGCTTATTTCTGGGAGGCAAACAATGTGAAAGATGTGTTTTCCCGTGGAATTGAATATTCTTTCACTTCAGAATATAACTGGAAAAAAATCCGGTTTTTATCGGGTGGAAATTATTCTTTTACAAGAACGTCGAATCTGAATGCAGTAAGTTCGGTCGATCAATCACGTGGTAAGCAATTGATTTATATTCCAAAACATAAAGGAAATATTTATTTAAGTGCGGAGTGGCAGAAATTTGTGCTTAGGTACGATGTAAATTTTGTGGGCAGGCGGTTTACCAAATCCAGCAATACTGAATCGGATTACGAACGGATTCTGAATCCGTATTGGCTGAGTAAAGTAACTTTTGAAAAACAGGTTAATGTTCAGGATTTAACTTTTAATCTGAAATTTACAGCAAATAATTTGTTTGATGAAACTTACCAGAGTATTTTATGGCGGCCAATGCCCGGTCGTTTTTACAGTTTTTCGGCAGCAATCAATTTTAAAAAATGATGCAAAAATTTTTCAAAATAGCAGTTTTCCTGTTTC
The DNA here is from genome assembly GCA_048616715.1 of Tangfeifania sp. Taxonomy (GTDB): domain Bacteria; phylum Bacteroidota; class Bacteroidia; order Bacteroidales; family Prolixibacteraceae; genus Tangfeifania. The sequence continues at coordinate 3,276 of JBMCIT010000077.1, forward strand.
TGGTTGGGGCGTGTGCAGAAGAACCGGTTGAAACGGTATTTTTCGACCTCGATACCGAAAATGGCGTTTATATTTCGTGCGAAGGAAACTTTATGTATGGAAACGGTTCGCTTTCGTTTTACAACACCGAAACAAAAAAAGTAACCAACCAGCTTTTTTATGCCCGCAACAATGCGCCGCTGGGCGATGTGGTGCAGTCACTTTCCATGTTTCAGGATTTGCTGTTCATTGTAGTAAACAACTCAGGAAAGATTTATATTGTGGATGCTGAAACTGCTGAGTACCGCGGCGCCGTTACCGGTTTGACATCACCCCGTTATATTCACTTCTTGTCCGAAGAAAAAGCGTATGTCTCTGATTTGTATTCTGCTGAAATAACAATAATTCATCCTGCTACGTTTGAGATAACCGGTAAAATTGATTTGGAAGGACATACCTCCGAGCAAATGGTTAAGGTTGGTAAATACCTGTTTGTGACATCGTGGTCGAATGACGAATATGTTTTGATTATAGATACCGAAAGCGATGAGTTGATTCATAAAATAAAAGTTCCGTTCCAGCCTAAAGATTTGGAAGTGGATGAAAACGGGAAAATCTGGGTGCTTTCCGAAGGAAGTTACGAAGGCACAAACGAACAGGAACGCAAAGGCGCACTTACAAGAATTGATGCGCAGACATTTACAATTGAGCAAATTTACCGGTTCGGGGCAGGGAGAAATCCTTCCGGCCTGGAGATAAACAGTTCGGGCGATACGTTGTATTTTTTAAACGGCGGTGTTTGGAAAATGGGCATCGAAAGTCGTTTTTTACCCGACGATGTATTGATTCCTTCAAATGAAAAGTTGTTTTACAATTTGGCGGTAAATACAGGAAGCGATGAAATTTATGTTACCGACGCCATTGATTATACGCAAAATGCTGTGATTTACCGGTATTCAGAAAAAGCTGAGTTGATTGATTCCTTCAGGGTGGGAATTAATCCGTCTGATTTTTTGTTCAGGTAAAACCGGAGGAAAAAAACGGGAATGGTTAATCCCCGTTTTTCTTCCTGTCCCTGAATTTTTTTATCATCTGAAACTTGAATTCATTTTCAGCTTTATAAAGCTTCAATACTTTCTCAGGAGGTAAAATATCCAGGAACTTTTCATTGTATTCAACCATCATATCTGCTTCTTTCTGCTTACTTGCAGCGTATTCCCGTGTTAATTGAATAATTTCTCTTTCCGACATATTCTCACCGGCATCCCTTACTTTGTCTTCCAGGTTTTCCCGATGTTTATGAGCCTCCCATCTTTCTTTTTCGAGCTGGTTGTAAACAGGCCAGAACTCTTGTGCTTCATCGGGTGTCAGGTCCAGGTCCGTGGTCAAAAATGCTACCTTTTCTGCCCGGAACCTTTCCCATTTGTTTTTATGATTTTTATCCCCGGGTTGGGCATTAACAGTTGTTGCAGCAACAACAAACATCATGATTGTATATGCAATTATCTTTTTCATATTACTATTTAATCATCGGTTTCTAAATAAATTTCATATTCCGACATATTCGAACTGATGTAGTTCATCAGTTCTTCGTCGTTAAAAGTAGGTTCTTGCTCAGGTTCCTCTAAAATGGCAAAGAAAGTGTTCTCATCTATTCTTTCAATGATTGCCCTGTAAGGATCTCCATCTTCGATAGTTGCTGTTTCGGCAATAGTGTTTTTTGAGAGAATATTTGGAAGGAACGATTTGATGGGCCAGTAAACAAGCATAACTACCAGTAAAAAGCTTGCTGCCAGTCCTATGGCTGGTTTCAGTAAGCGAATTACGCGGTTCTTTTGCTTCGGAAGAACGTGTTTTTCAGCTTCCAGCTTTGTTTGAAGCCGTGCCGAAAAATCGTCGAAATAATTGTCCGGGACATCAAACGGATGGTCCTTTTTCATTTTCGACAATTTTGGTGCAATTTTTTCAAGTTCGTTCATGTCTTCCATTTTTTTATTTTGACTTATTTTTGGCTGTATAGTTTAATGCATATTTATAAATCGCTGTTTTTCAAGAACTCTTCAATCTTTTTTGCCGCATGATGATAGGAAGCTTTCAATGCTCCCACCGATGTTTCAAGAATTTCCGACATGTCTTCATATTTTATCTCATCAAAATATTTCATATTAAAAACAATGCGCTGCTTGTCGGGCAACCGGAGAATCGCTTCCTGCAGTTTTAGCTGAATTTTATCGCCTTCAAAATACGGATCCGACATCAGGTTATCTTTTAAATAGTCATTCTCATCGTTAAACGACATTAGGTTTCTTCTTTTTTTAGAATTTAAAAAAGTAATGGCTTCGTTGGTGGCAATCCGGTAAAGCCACGTGTAAAGACCTGATTCTTCGCGAAAATTCCCAATATTTTTCCAAACTTTTATGAAAGTGTTCTGTAATATGTCATCCGTATCATCGTGGTTAAGTACCATTTTCCGGATGTGCCAATAAAGCCGCTCCTGGTATTTTTTTACCAACCTGTGAAAAGCAAGGTCTTTCGGGCCCTCTTCTTTCAGTTCGGCAATAAGTTCGCGGTCTTCATTGTTCATGCTGGTAATTTTGTGAGTATGACCAAAAAAAATATTAAAGGTTTAAGCAGGTTAAATCCTGAAATTTAATCCTTTTTCAACCAACTGGCTGTAAACATCGCTGTCGAACGAATAGAGCCTGGCTGCCCGGTGTGCCACATTGGTTTGTTTTTCATTGGTATCGATGAGCAGGCCCATATTCTGGATTTTTTTCCTGAAATTCCGTGTATCGAGCTTTTCTCCCAGAATTACTTCGTACAGGGTTTGTAGCTGGGTAAGGGTAAATTTTTCAGGTAAAAGATGGAAACCAACCGGATGGTACTGGGCTTCTTCGCGCAGTTTTTTCAACGATTGTTCAATGATTTCCTTTACGTCGAAAATTACATGAGGCAGGTTATTTATATCGAACCATTTTACAGATTTTGCCAGTGGCGAAAGTTGCAGGTCGTGATAATCCGGATTAATCAGCGCATAATAAGCCACCGTTAATACGCGGTAGTGTGGCACCCTACGGGGCGAGCCAAAGGTTTTTACCTGTTTCAGGTATAAATTATCGAGACCTGTGGTAATTTGCAGTATCTTTTTTGCATACCCGTCCAAATCCTCTTCGATTGGCAAATGGGTACCGATTAATCCCCAGTAATCGTCCGAACCGAGTGCCGGATTTTTTTCGAAAAGAATTTTGCTTTGCTCGTATTCTTCTTCCGAAGTAAGGAAGTTTTCAAGTAGTTCCGGTTCGGCCTGCCAGAGCAGGACTTTCAATTTGTCGTTTTGAAACCCGAAAATTACGCAGTCGACCGATATATTTTTTAATATCATAAGTATTAAGTTTAGGCAAATGTACAAATTGAAAGTCTATTTTTTATATTGTTTTGTTAATTAGTCA
>JBMCIT010000078.1:0-6692 GCA_048616715.1 Tangfeifania sp.
ATTGCTCTCAGGTACCAGAGCGAAGAAGCGTCGCTGCATTTCGACTGGTCGAACCTCGGGAAATTTTACGATACGGCTTACCAAATGGCTGCTGAACGTTAAAAAATATTTTTATGGAATTTGCACCCATCGGCGTTTTTGATTCGGGTTACGGAGGATTGACTGTTTTAAAAGAACTACAGAAAAAATTACCGGATTACGATTTTTTATACCTCGGCGACAATGCCCGCACGCCATACGGAACCCGTTCGTTTGGTGTGGTTTATGAATACACCCTCCAGGCGGTGAAATACCTGTTTGAACAAAATTGCCATTTGATAATTATTGCCTGCAATACTGCGTCGGCAAAAGCCTTGCGCAATATTCAGCAGCTCGATCTTCCGAAAATTGCGCCTGAGCGCCGGGTGCTTGGCGTAATCAGGCCAAGTGTTGAGAAAGTGGCCGAAATCACTTTAAGCGGTCATGTTGGTGTGCTTGGCACAGCCGGGACAGTTGCTTCGGAATCTTATCCAATCGAATTGGAGAAGTGGTCGGGTGGAAAAGTAAAATCCACCGTTCAGGAAGCCTGTCCGATGTGGGTACCGCTGGTAGAGAACAACGAAATTGACAATGAAGGCGCCGACTATTTTGTTCGTAAAAATATTCAGAATATCCTTCGAAAAGATGATAAGCTGGATACCCTGATTCTCGGCTGTACCCACTACCCGTTGCTGCGGAATGTTATAAAAAAATATGTTCCGGAAAACATTCGCATTTTGGAACAGGGTGCCGTTGTTGCGGAGAAACTTGCCGATTACCTGGAACGGCATCCCGAAATTGATGCGAAAATATCAAAATCCGGAATTGTTGAGTTTCAAACTACTGAATACGCTGCCAGTTTTGAGGAAAAAGCAGCCCTGTTTTTAGAACAACCGGTGGTGGCCCAAACTGTGCACCTGTAACGTATTTACTGCGCCATTTCACGAACCGCTGCATTCATCGCTTCAAATTGTTCTTCCATGCTGGTTAGCAGTTTGTATTGTGCATGGGTACGTATAAGGTTGTGGTTTTCCGATTTTATTTTGTAATAATTATCGCCATCGATATAATCCATCAGAAACCGCAATACCTGCTCGTAGGTGATGTATTTGGCCGAAAATGCCAGGTATTCCAGCTCTTTCCTTGTCAGGAATGATGAAGCTTCTTCGAGGTAACCTTTTGTAAAGGCCCTGAAAATTTCCATATCCATCGAAACATTTTCGAGGTTCTCGTCATCTTCTTTCCCGGTATTGGTATAAAACCGGATGGCATCGCCAAAGTCATTCAATACAGTGCTGTTCAGTACTGTGTCTAAATCGATCACACACAGCACTTCACCGTTTTTATCGAAAAGAATGTTGTTGATTTTTGTATCGTTGTGACTGACCCGCGTTGGAATGGCGCCGTCCTCCACCAGTTTCCGGAAATCCAGCATCTCGTCGCGCCTGCTTTCAATCCATTCAATCTCTTTGCCAACTTTGTTTTTTCGTTTGGCCGGGTCGCGTTTCAGCACATCGTCCCACTGTTCAAAACGGACCCTGATGTTGTGAAAACCTGGCAAAATATCTGTCAGTGGATCTTTTAAATCGGAAACCTGCGCCTGGAATTTGCCGATTCCTTTCCCGCCTGCATAAGCCAGCTCGGGAGTTTCAGCAGCTTCGTAGGCAATTGTGTCGTCAATGAACAAACTAACCGCCCAGTATTCTTCTTCTTCATCTAAAAAATACAATTTTCCGTCGTTTGCCGGAATAATTGTCATGGCTTCCCGCATCGGGTCGCCACCACTTTTTTCAACTTTTGCTTTAATATGCAAACACACTTTTTGAATGTTCTCCATCATGGCTGGGATCGGCGAAAATATTTTCTTGTTTTTTCGCTGAAGGATGTAGTTGGGCGAATCTCCTTCAGTGGTTATAATAAATGTGTCATTTATAAAACCTTCGCCAAGGGGTTTTACTTCTTTTACGTTTCCTTCCAGTTGAAACCGGCCGGCAATTCTGTTCAGGTCAATACTCATAGTTATTTTAATATTTCAGATGGGTAGTATCCCTTTTTAATTAGCGATTTTATTTTATTTACCACAGCAGGTTTGTCTTCTTTATAGGTGACTCCAAACCAGGGCGAATCGGTTTTCAGTACTTTCACGGTTGCTTTTCCTTCGTTAATCATTTCAAAAACAACCGATGGAATGTACATTTCCGATTTTGGTTTATCGATTTCAGTTCTCAGGAATTGGATGAATTTCTCTTCGAGAACAGGGAAGATGGATGTTTTAAATCCCCATATATTCATTGAAACTGTTTCGTTTCCGGTGAGCTCTTCCTCGCTTCCATCAGGCCCTTCCGAAATGATTTTATCTCCTCTTTTGAATATTTTTTTGGTTTCCACAATCGATTCCAGTTCGTCATTTTGGTTCACCTGGCAAATGCCTCTCGAAACCGAGCCAAAATCGGAAAGTGTGTTTTCAAGTTTATAACCTACCATTGAATATTCTTTCGGGTTTGCTGATTCTTTCAGAAAATCAGCCATCACTTTATAGGCATTAAAACCGTAAAAATCATCGGCATTCAATGCGCAAAACGGCTCATTGATCACATCCCGGGCAACAAGGATTGCATGAGCGGTTCCCCAGGGTTTTTCGCGGCCTTCGGGTAATTTAAATCCTTTTGGCAGGTTGCCGAGTTCCTGAAAAACATATTCTACCTCAATTTTTCCGGCCAGTTTATCCCCAAATTTTTCCTGAAAAGCATCGGCAAAACTTTCGCGGATAACAAATACAACTTTGCCAAATCCGGCGCGTATAGCATCGAAAATTGAATAATCTATGATTGCTTCTCCGTTCGGTCCAACCGGTTCAACCTGTTTCAGTCCGCCAAAACGGCTGCCCATTCCGGCTGCAAGTATAAGTAATGTGGGTTTCATGATTTTTTTTTGATTTTAAGTGATTTTATAATTTAGTTTTTGCCTTACGAAAGAAAGAAATCTTTTTGATAAAAGAAAATGATTGATCCGCAAAGTTCCTAATTTATTTTAAAAGAATGCTATGGTTTCAGTTTTTATTTCAAAAGAGTTGGTTGCGGCAATTTTATTTATACCAGCTTGCATACATTCCGTAAGCATTTGCAATTCGCTGGATTTCCCCTTCCAGCAGTTCCGGGCTGATTTTTTTTATTTTTTTTGCCGGGATACCCGCATACACGCTTCCCGATTCAACAATGGTACCTTTTGTAACTACCGAACCGGCAGCAATAATCGAATCGCTCTCCACAACAGCATCGTCCAGGATTACTGAATTCATGCCAACCATTACATTGTCTTTTAGTGTGCAACCATGAATAATGGCGCCATGGGCAATTGTTACATTGTTGCCAATATTGGTGGGCGACTTTTGGTAAGTGGCGTGTACCACTGCATTGTCCTGAATATTGGTGTTGTTTCCTACTTTTATGTAATGTACGTCTCCGCGAAGGACGGCATTAAACCAGATGCTGCAGTTATCGCCCAGTTCAACGTCGCCAATCAGTGTAGCAGTTTCTGCCAGAAAACAATTTTTCCCGGTTACGGGGGTTTTGCTATTGAGTGTTTTTATGAGTGCCATTTTACTTCTGTAAATTTAAATTGAATCCAAATATATTAAAACCTTTAAATAAACGGATGTGTCATTCTTAACTTGTTAAATAATGGTTATTTTTGTTTTTTCAATTTTAAGGGATAAAATATGAAACCGGTTCTGGAATTAGAGATTGTTAGTTTTAGGGTCGATTTTTTTTTAGGCTGAAAATTATAATCAAAAATTTGAAATTAAATGAAGGATGCAAAAGTGATTAAGCTGGAAGAAGTTGCCATCCGGTTTTCAGGAGATTCAGGAGATGGAATGCAGCTTACCGGAACGCTGTTTTCTGATGCAACAGCGTTTTTGGGAAACGACATCTCCACTTTTCCCGATTATCCTTCCGAAATCCGTGCCCCGCAGGGAACGGTTGGAGGAGTTTCGGGATTTCAGGTGCAATTTGGCGAAAAACAGATAACTACCCCCGGTGATTATGCTCATGTTCTGGTGGCTATGAACCCTGCCGCAATTAAGGCAAATGCCAAATTTATGAAGCCCGGCGGAACCATAATTTATGATTCCGACGCGTTCACGGAAAAGAACCTTAAAAAGGCCAATTTTGAAACAGATGATCCGTTTGCCGAAGCTAACTTGGTAGATTATTTTAAAATTCCGGTGCCAATTACCAGCCTGACCCGTGAAGGATTGAAAGATTTCGGGCTCGATAACAAAAGTGTTGTAAGGAGCAAAAATATGTTTGCACTTGGGTTGGTTTGCTGGATGTTTAACCGGCCACTCGATTATGTGGAAGAGTTTTTAAAAAATAAATTTGCCAGGAAACCACTGGTAGTCGATTCAAACATTAAAGTGCTGCACGACGGGTACAACTACGGGTTGAACATGCAGCACATGACTCCCAGTTACCTGGTTTATCCGGCCAATATTGAAAACGGAACTTACCGGAATGTTAACGGAAACCATGCTACTGCCTGGGGACTTTTGGCTGCCGCTGAAAAATCAGGCCTGGAACTTTTTCTGGGATCCTATCCGATTACACCGGCTACCGAGATTCTTTCGGCGCTTTCAGAAAGAAAAGATTTAGGTGTGAAAACCTACCAGGCCGAAGACGAAATTGCGGGAATTACTTCTGCAATTGGAGCTGCATTTGCAGGCGACCTGGCAGTTACAACAACTTCCGGTCCCGGGCTTGCGCTAAAATCGGAAGCCATTGGTTTGGCAGTGATGGCCGAACTTCCGCTGGTAATTGTAAATGTGCAGCGTGGGGGCCCGTCAACCGGACTGCCAACCAAAACAGAGCAATCGGACCTGTTGCAGGCTTTGCACGGCCGTAACGGCGAAAGTCCGGTTGTGGTGCTGGCGGCTACCACACCTTCGGATTGTTTCCATTATGCCTACAAGGCGGCCAAAATTGCACTTGAACGAATGGTACCCGTAATTTTACTTACCGATGGTTTTTTGGGAAATGGCAGCGAGCCCTGGAAAATTCCGAAGATGGCTGATTTGCCTTCAATTACTCCTAAGATTGCAAAAAATCCGGACAGCTTCCAGGCATACAAAAGAGATGAAAAATACCTGGTTCGGGAGTGGGCTTATCCGGGAATGAAAGGTTTTGAACACCGCATTGGGGGATTGGAAAAGAATGTAACCGGAACTGTTTCGCACGACCCTGAAAATCATCAGATAAATACCGAAATCAGGGAAGAAAAAGTACAGCGGGTAATCGACCTTGTTCCTGATTTGGAAGTTTGTGGCGATGATGAAGGCGAAGTGCTGGTTGTTGGATGGGGTGGAACTTACGGGCATATGATCAGCACAGTAAGAGAACTTCGGCAGGAAGGAAAAGATGTGAGCCTGGCGCAGTTCAATTACATTAAACCGCTTCCGAAAAATACAAAAGAAGTTTTCAGCAAATTCAAAAAAATAATTGTGTGCGAACTGAACCTCGGGCAGTTTGCCAGCTACCTGCGCGATAAAATACCTGGATTTGAATACAGGCAAATTAATAAAGTAAAAGGGCTGCCTTTTACTGTTGCTGAATTGAAAGACGGAATTAACAAATTACTGGAGGAATAACCATGGCCGAACTTAAATATACAGTCAAAGATTTTAAAAGCGAAAATGAAGTGCGCTGGTGCCCGGGGTGCGGCGATTATGCCATTATGAATGCAGTTCAGCGAACCATGGCAGGAATGGGAATACCAAAAGAAAAATTTGCCGTTATTTCCGGAATCGGTTGCTCTTCGCGTTTTCCGTATTACATGAATACTTTTGGTTTTCATACCATTCACGGAAGGGCGGCTGCAGTGGCCTCGGGGGTAAAACTGGCCAACCCCGAACTGAGTGTTTGGGTAATGACAGGCGACGGCGATGCAATGGCAATTGGAGGAAACCACTTTATTCATACTATCCGCAGGAACATCGATTTGAACATTGTTCTTTTTAACAATCAGATTTATGGATTGACCAAAGGTCAGTATTCGCCAACATCCGATCGTGGATTTAAAAGTAAAACTTCGCCATTCGGGACCATTGAGGATCCGTTTGTTCCCGGTCAGCTTGTTATAGGTGCCCGCGGTACTTTTTATGCCCGGACCATCGACGGCAACCTGAAACTGAGCCAGTCAGTATTTCAGCAGTCGGCCGGGCACAAGGGAACATCGGTTGTGGAGGTGTTACAAAATTGTGTTATATACAACAACGGGGTGCACCAGGCAGTGACAGACCCTGAGCATCGTGCCGATCGCCAGTTAATTCTGGAACACGGGAAGCCAATGCTGTTTGGGGCAGAAAATGAAAAAGGCCTGATAATGGAAAAAGGACGGCTGAAAGTTGCAAAAATTGGCGAGAACGGCATTACCGAAGACGATATACTTGTGCATGATGCGCACGATGTAGATCCTTACCTTCACTTATCGTTAATTAATATGGCATTGCCTGATTTTCCGGTGGCTTTTGGTGTTATCCGCAGCGTGGATGCCCCGGTTTATGATGTTGAAATGGAGGGCCAGATTGAAGAAGTTCAGAAAACCCGGAAAGTAAAATCGATGGACGAATTGCTGAATTCCGGGAATACCTGGGAAATAAGTGGAAATGGGGAAACTAA
>JBMCIT010000079.1:0-6588 GCA_048616715.1 Tangfeifania sp.
TAAAATATGAATGGAGAAAACCGGGATACCAAACTGCGGGAACACCTGGCCAATGAGCGCACATTTCTGGCCTGGATACGTACTTCTATAGCATTGATGGGACTTGGATTTGTGATTGTAAAATTTGCCCTCTTCCTGAAAGAGGTGGCGGTTATACTGAAAGATATCGACATAACCATTTCCGAAAGTATTTCGGCAATAGTGGGAACCGCTATGGTTGCACTGGGTATAATTCTTGCTGCAATTGCCTATTTTCAATACAAAAAAGTTGAAACCCAAATCAACAGGCAAACTTATAAATCATCGTCTTTCATCTCAGTTTTTCTTACACTTGTTATTGCGATTGGCGGAATTTTTCTTGTTATCCATCTGCTCACCGGAATTGGCATATAATTTTACAGATGCCGTTCCGTAAATCATCCTGTTTTATTACATTAGTCAATTGGTAAAACAGGTTTATTTTTTATGGCCGGACAAGAAGAACATATTCTGTTTGAAAAAATAAAAAAAGGTAATGAAAAAGCTTTTGAGAGGCTGTTTTGCACCTATTACAGCCATTTATGCCTGTTTGCGGAGCATTTTGTGCGAAACCAGGCCGAAGCCGAAGAAATCGTTCAGGATGTATTCGTGCGGCTGTGGGAAAACAGAAAACGCATTGCAATTGCAACTTCAGTAAGAAACTATCTTTTCCGTTCAGTAAAAAACAGGTGCCTGAATTTTATTCAGCACAAAAAAATTGAAACCCGGTATGCCGAAAAATTCCTGAAAGAGGCAGAGCAAAGCACTACTGATGATACAGGTTTTATTGAATCAGGACTACTCAGTAAAATAGAAGAAAGCATTAAATCGATGCCTGAAAAACGACAGGAAATATTCAGGTTGAGCCGCGAAGAAGGCCTGAAATACCGCGAAATTGCCGAAAAATTAAACATCTCCATTAAAACAGTTGAAACACACATGGGGCTGGCAATTAAAACCTTACGCAACAAATTGCAACAATTTACTTCATTTATACTTTTTCATTATTAATTTTTTCTGAAAACAGGTTCAGGGTTTTTCAGTTTACAGTTGTCTTTAAAATGAAGATGCAACAAAAATGCAACCTTCAAAAATATAAACTACTTTATTGTATTGAAAAAAGCGGAGGATTAAAAATCAAATTTACATTCATAAAACAATGAATAACAACAATTTAACAGAAAGGCCGGATTGGGAAATGCTTGGAAAATACCTGAGCCACGAAACCAATGCCGCCGAAACCCAACAAGTGGAACATTGGGTAAATCAATCGGGTGAGAACCGCAAAGAACTGGACGAAATCAGGCTGATGCTCGAGCAATCGGATGCCGTTTACAGGCTGAAAAATTACGATTCGCAAGCAGCCTGGAATAAAATGGCAGAAAAAATACAACCGCCTCGGCCCAAAATTATTCGATGGATAAATTTCAGAAAAAACGGAATGAAAACTTTCTACAAATATGCTGCTGTAATACTGATTGCCTTGCTGCTCGGAACCGCAGGTTATTTCATTGGGTTCCAAAACCCATTGCAGGAAATTTTTAGCACTGAAGTTACCAATGATCCTGAAAATACAAATGAATACATACTTCCCGATGGTTCGGCAGTAACCTTAAACAGCCATTCAAAAATCATTTTCCCAAAAAAATTTAAAGGGGAAAACAGGGAAGTAACCATAACGGGAGAGGCATTTTTCGATGTAATACCAAATCCTGAAAAACCGTTTGTAATTAATGCAGGTGAAGCAAGAATAAGGGTGCTGGGAACATCGTTTAATGTTTTGGCTTACCCTGAAAATGAAAAAGTGGAAGTAGTGGTTGAATCGGGCAGGGTAGAGTTGGAGCATAAACACGACGATTCGATTGAGAAAATAGAAAAAATAACACTCAACCGTGGAGAAAAAGGAACTCTTCTGAAAAAAGAAAATATCCTGGAGAAAAGCACGAACACCGACCGCAATTACCTGGCATGGAAGACCCACAACCTGGTTTTTGAAGAAACGCCTATGAAACAGGTAATCAGCCACCTGAAAAAAGTTTATCGCATTGACATTGAAGTAAGCAATGAAGATATAAACGAAATGGTTTTAACCGCAGAATTTGATAAAAAACCGGTAGATTTTGTTTTGAATGTGGTTCAGTTGACTTTTGATCTGAACCTGAAACAGGAAAATAACCGGTATATACTTTCGAAAAAAATAAACAGTAACAATTAAAGCTTCAAGAAAATGAAAACAATAAAAATGAATTTTGGAATTGCAGTTGCGCTGTTTTTTGCAGCCATCCTGTTTGTGCCCCAGGTTTCGACCGCACAGGAAAACAAGGAACAGGTGCTCGATCAAAACATCAGTATTTATGCAGAAGACGAGCCTTTGTCGGATATAATCGAAAAAATATGCAAGTACCTGGACCTCGATTATTCCTACAATGCCAACATTGTAGACAATAAGAAGGTAAATCTGAATATTTCGAACAAACCCATAAAATTTGTGCTCGAAAAGCTGATGAAAGACTTTTACCTTCTGTTTGAAATTGAAGATAATATTTTGGTTGTAAGAGACTATGTACCTCTCGATGAAAGCATTGATTTCGACAGGGATTCGCGCCAGTTTCAAACCAGTAACCGGGGTTTTCTTTTTGACGATCCCACAGACGAATCACTTACAATTGATTTTAAAACTACCAGCAACCTGATTATTATACCAGTAATGATAAATGAATCGGACACCCTGAATTTTATTCTCGATACCGGGGTCAGGTTTCCGATTATTACTGAGTTACCTTTTGTTAACAAATTGAATTTAAACTATTTAATGCCTGTTCAGGTTAAGGGGTTAGGCGAAGGGCATGATCTCACCGCTTACCGGTCGGGCAATAATATGATGAAATTAAACGGTTTAACTGCCCGTAACCAGGAAGTACAAATGATTATCGATGAAAATTTCCAGATTTCCCACATGCTGGGAATTCCGGTGCACGGACTGATCGGTTTCAACCTTTTTAAAGATTACATTGTGAAAATCGATTATTCAAGCGAAAAAATTACGTTGTACAAGCCTGAATATTACAAATACCGCGACCGGCGCAAAGACATCATTTTGCCGCTTCACCTGGAAAACAACAAGCCGTTTGTACGCACAAGCATTGTTACCGACAATCAAAAGGAAGTTCCTGTAAAACTGCTGGTTGACACCGGTGCCAGCGATGCATTATGGCTATCTGAAAAATCGGATGACCGGATTGACTTGCCCGATAAAAACATTGAAACTTTCCTGGGAAAAGGATTAAACGGAAGTGTTTTTGGAAGTAAAGGAAGGATAGACGGGATTTGGGTTGGTCCGCTGATTCTTTCAAAACCAATTGTTGCATTCCCCGACTCAGAACTTATTGAACAATTAATTTCAACAAATGACCGCAACGGAACACTTGGCGCTGAAATTTTACGTCGGTTTATCGTAACCATCGATTACCGCAACAGCCGTCTCACAATGCGCCCTACGCACCGTGTAAAAGATGATTTTAATTACAATATGAGTGGAATGGAAGTAATTAATCCGATACCCGGTATGCCGGTTTTCACCATTACCGATATCCGGGATAACTCACCAGCCTATTTTGCCGGCCTGAAGGAAAACGACCAGATTCTATCGTTGAATTTCAGCAGCCACCATTCACTCGAACTGAACGATATTAACCTGTTGCTGCAGAGCCGCGAAAACAAAAAAATCAGGGTAAAGGTTTTACGCGACGGAGAAGAATTCAAAACATCGTTTGATTTGAAAAAGCTTTTTTAATGCCACAAAAAAGATTTAAAATACTATTTATCATCCTGTTGCTTGCCTGCGGAACATGGGCACAGCAACAGGATGGTTCTGTATTTGAGCGCCGGGTTTCCATCAACGCCGAAAACCAGCCGCTTAACAGTATTTTGGATCAAATCAGTTGGCAGGCCAGGGTCTATTTTTCGTACGATGCAGCCCAAATCCAGGCTGAAAAAAAATATTCGGTTCAGGCCATTGAAAAATCACTCTATTCAGTTTTAACCAGCATTTTTAATTCCCGTGAATTCAGGTTCAGAGAGCTCAAAAACCAGATTATCATCACCAAAAAGGAAGCTCAGAAAGATTCGGTGGTCCATCTGATTCCCGACACAATTCCTGAAAAATATTTTTTCCTGACGGGAAAAATCATTGACCAAAAAAAAGAAGAGCCCATTCCATACGCTTCAGTTTCAGTTTTTAACGAGCCAGTTGGGACCATCACAAATACCGACGGGGAATTTTTGCTGAAACTGCATCCTGATTACATTCAGGATACTTTGGTGATTTCAAGTATGGGCTTTAAACAGCAGTTTATGCCGGCTTTTCAGCTTCTCGACGAAGATTTGATCCCAATGGAACAAGTTTCCATAAAAATCCGTGAAGTGAAGGTAACTTCAACAAGTCCTGAAAAACTGCTTAAAAATATCCGGGCCAATATCTCAAAAAATTACACAGCTCATCCCCGTCTGATGTCGGCCTTTTACCGCGAAACAGTAAAACAGGACAACAACTACATTAACGTTTCGGAAGCGGTAATGGAAATTCTGAAAGCGCCTTATGTAAACACTTTCAGATCGGATTTGGTACGTTTGGCAAAGGCTCGTCAAAGCCCTGATGTTCAGCCTTTTAAGTGGATTAATTTTAAGCTGCAGGGTGGCCCGTTTACAATCACTCAACTCGATGTGGTAAAAACCTTAGAAAGTTTTCTGGATGAAGAAACTCAGCAGTTTTATGATTTCCGCATCAGCAGAGTAGTGTGGTACAACAAGCATCCGGTTTATGTACTTGAATTTAAGCCTGTTTCAGGACTCGATTTTCATGGGTTCGTAGGTGAATTGTATGTTCACCGTGAAACATTTGCAGTTGTTCATGCCCGCTACGGATTCGACAAAAGGGGCTTGCGGAAAGCTGAAAATGTACTGATAAAGCGCAAACCGGCCGGAGTAAAAGCCCGGCCTTCGTTTGTGGAATACGAAGTAAACTTCCGGCAATACCAGGGAAAATGGCACCTGGCAAATGCCAGGGCTTCGGTTAAATTCAAAATAAAAAGCCGCAAAGAAAAAATTAACTCCGAGTTTCACAGTGTTTCTGAATTGCTGATTACCGATATGCAGCCAACTGAATTAAAACGGTTTCCGAGAAAAGAATCCATTAAGAAAAACGACATTTTTGTGGAAATGATTGACAGCTACGATCCTGAATTCTGGGAAAATTACAACATAATCAAGCCCGACGAAAACCTCCGCAATGCCATTCCCGCTCTTGTTTCAGAAAATAACTGAGAGGCAACCACATAATCGTTGCTCTGCCAGATAAGTCAACAAGCTGCTGCTTTAAACTATTTTCCTTAATTTTGGGCAAAATTTAAAGCTTTAGAAAACAGTTTATGGAACAGTTTAGTACCAGACAAAATAAAATTTCACGGCTTGTTCAGCGCGAAATGGCGGATATTTTGCTTCAGCTCAACAAATCGAAATACCAGGGAAAACTCATCTCTGTTACCACAGTGCGGGTAACCAAAGATATGGGAATTGCCCGCATCTACCTCAGTATTTTTCCTTCGGAACATTCAGGGGAAATTCTGGAAGAAATAAAACGCAACAGCAAGGCAATCAGGGGAGAACTGGGGCACCGCATCGGTAAAAGCGTTCGGGTAATCCCGGAGTTGGAGTTTTACATCGACGACAGCCTGGATTACATCGAGCATATCGATGATTTACTTGGAAAATAGATTCAATAAATCGGCTGTTTTTACGTTTCTTACAAAAAGAATTTGAACTTACCACTTTTCATAGCAAAACGGTACCTCGTTTCGAAAAAGAAACAGAACATCATCAACATTATTTCGGGAATTTCAATGGCCGGAATAGTTGTGGGAACAATGGCCCTGGTGATTGTTTTGTCGGTATTCAATGGATTTAACAGTTTGATTTCAACGTTTTTCAGCAATTTTGATCCCGACTTTAAAATCACTTCACGAGAAGGTAAAATGTTTTCATCCGCCGACGGGCGTTTCAGTGAAATTAAAAACCTTCAGGGAGTGGTTCATTATGCCGAAGTAATTGAAGAAGTAGCTTTGCTGAAATACAACGAACAGCAGTATGCAGCAGTTATAAAGGGGGTTCCTGAAAATTATCAGGAATATACAAAAATTGATACGCTGATAGTTGATGGCGAATATTTACTCGAAGAAAAGGGTGAAGATTTTGCGGTAGTGGGGCAGGGGGTAGCTTATAACCTGGGAATAGGGCTGACATTTATCGATCCTATCCGGCTTTTTGTGCCCAAAAGAGGCAGGCAAACATCCCTGAATCCCTCGCGGGCACTGAATTACGACTATATTTTTCCGTCGGGCGTTTTTTCGGTTTTGGAAGAAATCGACTCGAAATATGTTTTGGTCCCTTTCGATTTTGCTGCTGAGCTTTTTGAAAGCAAAGGAGAGATTTCGGCAGTTGAACTGGGAATTGACCCGGATGTCAATTCAAAAAAACTGCAATGGGAAATCGAATCGATTTTAGGAGAATCGTTTC
>JBMCIT010000080.1:0-6576 GCA_048616715.1 Tangfeifania sp.
ATTCATTTTTCTTATTTTTACTAAAAACTTCGAAGTAATTAATTTATTGCTGTAAAGTACAAAGATAATGGATGATTTAATAGTTATAATTCTAACACTCGTTTTTGCGGCAGCCGGTATTTTTGGGCAGATGAAAAAGAAACAGGCTGCCGGCCAGGCTGAGAACCAACCTGAACCCCCGGCTGACTCCGAACCGGAAGGGCCGGGTAATTTTTGGGATTTTCTGGATGCTGAACCTGAATACATGCAGCAGGCACCTGTTGCAGGAACACCTCAGCAGGAACAGCAGGTACAGGCAGCAGAAAAAAAACCTGTGGCAGTGAAAAAACCAGTGCCTAAGATAATTGCTGAAAATGAAGACAGTTCAATTTATTCAAATGATTTAACCAGCGACGGAAAAGTTGAAAAAACTAAAAAAGATTTTTCCAAAGAACGTTTTCCGCTTAGAAAGGCAGTAATTTACAGTGAAATACTGAATAGAAAATATACCTGAGCTCTCATAAATCGTTCATATTGAATATTTTTAGATTTAGTTGTTTATAATATCAGGGAAATTATATACTTTTGCCAACGGAAGAGTTCCGGGAGTCTGGAATTCTTTCTGTTTTTTTATAGCTCAATAAAAGAGGAGGAAATAATAAAATGTCATCAGTAACATACGTAACAAAAAAAGGACTCGAAAAAATGAAAAAGGAGCTTGAACAGCTCATAAATGTCGAACGTCCTGCTATTTCGAAACAAATTGGTGAAGCCATTGAAAAAGGCGATATATCAGAAAATGCCGAATACGATGCTGCCAAAGATGCACAGGGAATGCTTGAGGCAAAAATTGCTGAATTGCAGGGGAAAGTTGCCAATGCACGCATTCTCGATGAATCAAAAATTGACACCTCAAGGGTGCAGATTCTGAATAAAGTAAAGATCAAAAACAAAAAGAACAATGCAACCATGCAGTACACCATTGTTCCTGAGAGCGAAGCCAATCTGAAAGAAGGCAAGATTTCAGCCAGCACGCCCATTGCCAAAGGGTTGATGGGTAAAAAAGTAGGCGACGAAGTGGAAATTAAAGTGCCTTCAGGTGTTATTCCGTTCGAAATTGTTGAAATTTCAATCTAAAAATTATGGCAACCATTTTTACTAAAATAGTGGAAGGCGAAATACCTGCCTGGAAAGTAGCAGAAGACGAAAAATACCTTGCCTTCCTGGATGTTTCGCCTGTTGCCAAAGGGCATACACTGGTGATTCCGAAAAAGGAGATTGATTACCTTTTCGATATCGACGATGAGCTGTATGCAGGGTTGCAGCTTTTTGCCAAAAAAGTGGCAGTTGGTTTAAAAAAAGCAGTTCCCTGCAAAAAAGTCGGAGTGCTGGTTTTAGGCCTCGAGGTGCCACATGCCCACATTCATCTTATCCCGATGCAGGACGAAACAGATGTTTTGAATTTTTCCGATAAAGTAAAAATGGAAGAAGATGAAATGAAGGAACTGAGCAAAAAAATAGCTGAAAATATTGATTGAAGCGGTTAAAATGACTATAAGGCAGCCCGGTTTTTTGACCGGGTTTTTTTATTCCATTTTTTTCAACAATTGATTTTCGCCCTTTCAAAAATAGTAACTTTATGCTGCTCATCCGGGCAGTTGAATTTTTTAAAAAAAAGGTTAAAATGGTTCCGTTTACTCATTTACACGTACACTCACAATACTCTATACTCGACGGCGCAGCCAGTGTTTCCGATTTGGTTGCTAAAGCAAAGTCGGATAAAATGAAAGCACTTGCGCTCACCGACCATGGTACCATGTTTGGTATCAAAGAATTTCATATGAAATGCAGGCAGGCTGAAATAAAACCCATTTTGGGCTGCGAAACGTATGTAGCCCGACGAACGCTAAACGATAAAACCAACAAAGAGGATCGCTACGGTGATCACCTTATTTTACTGGCAAAAAACAAGACAGGGTACCGTAACCTGATAAAGCTGATCTCGGTTGCAACAACCGAAGGTTTTTATTACAAACCGCGTATCGATAAACATTTGCTTGAAAAACATGCTGAAGGCCTGATTGTATCTTCTGCCTGCCTGGGAGGGGAAGTTGCCGGCTTTATCATGAACAATCGGCTGCAGGATGCCGAAGGTGCAATTCTGTGGTATAAGAATTTGTTTGGCGACGACTATTATCTTGAACTGATGCGTCATCCCAGTGATTTGCCTGCGCAACGCGAAAATGTTTACGACAACCAGGTAATTGTTAATAAACACCTGCTGGAACTGGCAAAAAAACACAGCATAAAAGTGATTGCCACCAACGATGTGCATTTCACCAACGCCGAAGATGCCGATGCCCATGACTTGCTTATTTGCCTCAATACAGGTAAGGATATTGACGATCCCTCGCGGATGCGTTACACAAAGCACGAGTGGTTTAAAACGCAGAGAGAGATGTATGAACTGTTTGAAGACGTGCCTGAAGCAATTTCAAACACCGCAGAGATAGTTGAAAAAATTGAGGATTTCGAGCTCGACTGCGATCCTATTATGCCGTATTTCCCCATTCCCAAAGAGTTCGGAACCGAAGAAGATTTTAAGCAGGAATACCCGGAATCGAGGCTCATTGAGGAATTTGGTCAGGAAGCATTTGTCAGGATGGGGGGGTACGAAATGGCAATCAGGGTTAAGCGTGAATCGGTTTACCTGCGTTACCTCACTTTTAAAGGGGCTGAAGAAAGGTACGGAAAACCTGTGCCTGAAGATGTTGCCGCCCGGCTCGATTTTGAACTGAATACCATTGAACAAATGGGGTATCCGGGTTACTTCCTGATTGTGCAGGATTTTATCAATGCTGCCCGTGAAATGGGAGTACTTGTTGGCCCCGGACGAGGTTCGGCCGCGGGGGCAGCAGTTTCCTACTGCACCGGAATTACCAACATCGACCCGATAAAATACAATTTGCTTTTTGAACGTTTCCTGAATCCCGATCGTGTTTCGCTGCCTGATGTGGATATCGACTTTGATGACGATGGCCGGGAGAAAGTGCTCAATTACGTAACTGAAAAATACGGGCAAGATAAAGTTGCTCACATTTGTACTTTCGGAACCATGGCCACAAAGCTGGCTATCCGCGATGTGGCAAGGGTTTTGAGGCTTCCCCTGCCCGAGGCCGACCGGCTTGCCAAACTGGTGCCCGATGCGCCGAAAATGACGTTTCAGAAAGCATTTAAGGAGAATCCTGAACTGAAAAAAGAAAAGACTTCCGGTAATCCGTTAATTGCGAAAACCATCAAATTTGCCGAGACACTGGAAGGTTCGGTGCGGCAAACCGGCGTGCATGCCTGCGGGATACTTATCAGCCGCGATCCGCTGACTGACCACATTCCGCTAATGCCGACAAAAGACGGGGAAACGTTGCCAACTACACAATACGATGGCCGTTTTGTGGAAAACATCGGTTTGCTGAAAATGGATTTCCTGGGGCTGAAAACGCTGTCGATCATTAAAGAAAGCCTGGATAACATCAGGTTTTCGAAAGGTGTGGAAATCGATATCGATAACATTCCGTGGGATGACGAGAAAACTTTCGAACTTTTTAGTCATGGTGAAACCACGGCTATTTTTCAGTTTGAATCTGACGGGATGAAAAAGCACCTGCGCGAACTCAAACCCAACCGGTTTGAAGATTTGGTGGCAATGAACGCACTTTACCGTCCGGGCCCTATGGAATACATTCCCAGTTACATTGCCCGAAAACACGGCAGGCAAAAAGTTGAATATGATCTGCCGATGATGGAAAAATACCTGAGCGAAACATACGGAATTACGGTTTTTCAGGAGCAGGTAATGTTGCTCTCGCGGCTGCTTGCCAATTTCACACGCGGTGATTCCGACACGCTCCGGAAAGCCATGGGTAAAAAAATTACTTCACTCATGGAAAAACTAAAAGTGAAGTTTGTGGAAGGCTGCAAAGCCAACTTTAAGTTTGTGGATGAGTGCAAAATGGTGGGTAAAAAACCGGAAGTAGTCATCGAGAAAATCTGGAAAGACTGGGAAGCTTTCGCATCCTATGCTTTCAATAAGTCGCACTCGGTTTGTTACGCTCACATCGCTTATCAAACGGGGTATTTAAAAGCACACTATCCGGCCGAATTTATGGCGGCCAACCTTAGCCGCAACCTTAGCAATATTACGGATATTACCAAACTTATGACCGAATGTACCCGCATGGGAATTAATGTTTTGGGGCCTGATGTGAACGAAAGTTTTATCAAATTTACTTCCAACAAAAACAATGACATCCGGTTTGGAATGGCCGCAATTAAAGGGGTTGGCTCGGGAGCCGCAAAAGATATTATTGAAGCGCGAGATAAGAATGGAAAATTTAAAACCGTTTATGATTTTGTGGAGAATGTAAACCTGCAAACTGTTAATAAAAAAAATATGGAAGCACTTGCAATGGCAGGAGCTTTCGATGGTTTGGAGGGACTGAAACGGGCCGGTTTTTTTGCCGGCGAAAATGAAAATGACAAAACCAGTTTCATCGAAAAACTGATTCGGTACGGAAATAAAATTCAAAACGAAAACAACAGCATGCAGCAAAGTCTGTTTGGCGATACAGGAGCAGGCTCGGGCGTGCAAAAACCGGTCATCCCCGATGTGGAAGAGTGGCCTCAAATTGTGCTGCTCGAGAAAGAAAAAAACCTGATTGGCATTTACCTTACGGCACATCCGCTGGACGATTATAAAGTGGAAATCGATAATTTTTGCTCGAGAGACGTTGGTTTGAAAGATATTAAAAACGACATTGAAAAATACAAAGGACGCGATTTTACCTTTGGCGGAATGGTGGTGGCTGCCCGCGAAGCTACTTCGAAAAACGGGAAACCATTTGCCACACTCACGCTTTCAGATTACACCGACACCTACGAATTTTTCTTTTTCGGGCAGGATTACGTCAATTTTCACAATTACTGCAAAACCGGGTTGTTTATCATGGTGAAAGGAACTGTGAAACAACGGTTTAACAGCGAATATTACGAGTTCAAAGCTTCGCAGATTGAGCTGCTTTCCGAAGCCCGGAAAAATTACGTGAAAAGTGTTACAGTAAATATTCCGCTCGATAAAATTAATGAATCGATTATCAGCGAAATTGAAAAACTGGCCCAAAACAATAAAGGCAGTGCATTGTTAAAATTTAATGTTTATGATCCGGAAAATAACATGTTTATCAACTTGTTTTCAAGGAGTAAGCGGATTAATTTGTCAGACGGCTTCCTTCACTATTTTAAAGGAAGACCGGAAATAGGATACAGGATTAATTAGTTTTTAAAACATTAATAAATAAATATTTACATTAAAATAAATGAATTATGGCTTTAGAAATAACAGATGCCAATTTTGAAGAATTGGTTTTAAAATCCGACAAACCGGTAATGCTCGATTTTTGGGCGGTTTGGTGTGGACCCTGCCGGATGATTGCCCCCATTGTGGAGGAGATGTCAGAAGAGTACGAAGGTAAAGCAGTGATTGGGAAAGTAGACGTGGATTCCAATCCGAATGTGGCAATGAAGTATGGAATTCGCAACATTCCAACAACTTTGTTTGTGAAAAACGGCGAAGTGGCCGACAAACAGGTTGGCGCTGCACCAAAAAAAGCGTTTACCGATAAACTCGACGCATTGCTGTAGAAAATTTTTGATCACAGAATAATGCACCGGATGGTTTTGGCTGTCCGGTGCTTTTGTTAATTTCGCCCTTGTGAAGAATATTTTTGACATAGAACAATTTCATCAGTTCGATAATCTCGGATTGATTGCCCGCGAAGTGGTGGAAGGATTTATTACCGGGTTGCACCGCAGCCCGTTTCATGGTTTTTCTGTGGAATTTGCCGAACACCGGCTTTACAACCAGGGCGAATCGACCAAGCACATCGACTGGAAATTGTTTGGCCGTACCGACAGATTGTTTGTAAAACAGTTCGAAGAAGAAACCAACCTGCGCTGCCAGCTTGTAATCGACACTTCTTCATCGATGTTGTTTCCATACCACAAAGGAAAAAAGAAGCTGCAAAACAAACTGGCATTTTCGGTGTACACTGCCGCAGCGCTCATCTACCTGATGCGCAAACAGCGCGATGCAGTGGGGCTCACACTTTTTTCTGATGAAATTGAATTCCATACTGCTCCACGTATTTCATCGGTAAATGCAGAGCTGATGTACGGGAAAATGTCGGAACTGGTGAAACCCGAAAATGCCCACCTCCGCAAAAACACAAATACCACCGAAGTGCTGCACCAGATTGCTGAAAATATTCATAAGCGCTCACTGGTCATTCTGTTCAGCGATATGATTGACACCAGCAAAACCGATGAGCTTTTCTCGGCATTGCAGCACCTGCGCTACAATAAACACGAAGTCATTCTTTTTCATGTAACCGACCACTTGCAGGAACGTGAGTTTAATTTCAGCAACCGGCCGCATAAATTCGTTGATTTGGAAACCGGGCAAACCATGAAGCTTAATCCCTGGGAAGTGAAAGACCGGTATGTTTCATCGGTGAAATCGTATTTCAACGATTTGAAAGTGAA
>JBMCIT010000081.1:0-6560 GCA_048616715.1 Tangfeifania sp.
TTTTCAACACTTAAATTTTTCCGAGCTTGAAACGAATCCACGAAGAAATAAAAAGCATCAGTTTTTTGAAATCTGACACCCGGTAACGTTTGTTCATTATATTTTCGGGTGTGGTACTGCGAATTCGTTTCAGCAATTCGAGGTAGTAAATATAAGCCATATAAACGCCCATTTGAACATCTTTGTGAAGTTTTTCGATTCCTGCTTTTGCCTCAGCAAAATCAGATGCAATTTCATCCTCCACTTTTCTTTTTTGTTCTTCTGTAAAATTATCGATGTCGATGTCGGGGAAATAAACACGTCCGCGGCCCATGTAATCTGCCCGGATGTCACGCAGGAAATTGACTTTCTGAAAAGCTTCGCCCAGTTTCCGGGCCGGGTGGACAAGCTCGTCGAATTCTTTATGCCGGTGCTGGTAAAACACCCGGAGGCACATTAATCCCACTACTTCGGCCGACCCGTAAATGTACTTTTCAAGTTCTTCGCGCGAATACTCATTTTTGCTGAGGTCCATCTCCATGCTGTCCAAAAAAGCCTCGATAAATTGAAAGTCGATGCAGTTTTCGTTCACCACTTTCTGAAAACTGTGAAGAATCGGATTTGAACTGAACCCGTTCTCGATGGCCTGGTAGGTCCTTTTTCTGAACTCCCTGATAAGTTTTTTTTGTCTTTGGTTGTGGAAAGTATCGACTATTTCATCTGCAAAGCGTACATAACCGTATATGGCATAAATGGCCGGGCGGTATTTTTTCTGAAACAGCCGGATGCCAAACGAAAACGAGGTGCTGTAATTTTGGGCAGTCACCTTGCTGCATTCAAAAGCATTTCTGTCGTATAGTTCAATCATCGTATTTTTCAATTCGTTCAACTGCCAGTTTCGAACTGATAACAACCATCGGCAGCCCGGTTCCCGGAATTGTGGATGCCCCGGCGTAAAATACGTTTTTGTATTTCTCGTCGAAATTCTTTGGCCGGAAGCCGCCAATCTGGTTCATGTCGTGCGCCAGACCAAGTGCGCTGCCTTTGTGCAGGTTAAACTGGTCGCGCCACTCCTCGGGTGTATAAATGGTTTTCGAAACAATACTTTTATGAATGTCGGTTCCGACACGTTTGCTGAAATCGCGGATAATACTGTTGACTATCTCTTCGCGGTCGTCCCAACTGGTTTTGAAACGCAAGTCGGGTACCGGGCAAACAAAGAAGAGGCTTTCGCAACCCTCGGGAGCGCAATCGGTATTGGAGTGCGAAAGCACATTTACATAGTAGTAGGGTTTTTCAAATGAATCGGGGTTCGTAAAAATTTTATTGGCATACTCTTTAAAGTTGCTGCCCAGGTAATAATTGTGGTGCTGAACTCCCGGGATTTTCCGGTCGACTCCCAGGTAAAAAGTGAGTGTTCCCATGGTCCATTTCATTTTATCGAGTTTCTCTTCCGAAAATCCGGGGCGGTTAAGTATTTTTCCCCTGAACCAGGCTGCATCGGCGTTGATAAGAAAAATACCGGCCTTCCACTTTTTGCCTTCTGAATCTGTCAGGTATTCAAGTTGGTTGCCTGTTTCGTGGTAACCGGTAATTTCGGTGTTGTAATGGATTTTTATGTCCTGTTTTTCAATTTCACGCACAAGGCCTTCCACTATTTTATACATGCCGCCTTCCACATTAAAATAACCGTTGTGGACAAATTCAGTGTAAGAAAGCAGCGAATAAACTGCCGGTGTGTCGAATGGCGTGCGGCCCACGAAAAAGGCCACCAGCGAAAGGATTTGCTTTACTTCTTCTGATGAAAAGTATTTTGAAACCTGCTGCCAGAAACTGCGGAACAGGACGGGCATCAGCGATGGCGGTGCTTTCATCAACGTGAAAAAGTAATGCATCAGCGAATTGTAATTTCTGCGAACTACCAAATCAACTGTCCCGTCAAAAAGTTTTTCGCCGGTACCGAGGTACTTTTTTATTTTTTCCTCGAGATTTGGTTCCACGTCCTTAAATTCTTCGGCCAGCTTCGAAAGGTCTTTATAAATGTTGTACGTTTTACCGGTCGATAAAAAGTTGACCGAATAAAGCGGGTCGAGTTCCACAAATTTAAAAGGCATCTCTATTTCAGCATCCTTTACAAATTCGTCAAATTCGTACGACATGCTAAAAAAACTCGGGCCTACATCAAATGTAAAACCGTCCTTTTTCAGTTGGTTTAAGCGGCCACCGGCCTTGCTGTTTTTTTCAACCAGTTCCACTTCGTAACCTCTGCGCGACAAACGAAGCGCGGCTGCCAGCCCGGCCAGCCCGGTTCCCACTATTAATACTTTTTTCCCCATTGTTCAGTTTGTCTCTTTGTTTAATTCAGGCAGCAATTCATTTTTCACCCATTTAAACCCTGGTTCAATAGTAAGGGCTTTTTTGTATAATTGCAATGCCTGGCTGTAATTTTTTTGTTCAAATTCAAGTTGCCCCGAAATGGCAATCAAATTAAGGTATAGCCATTTTTTATGAGATAACTTATCTGCTGATTTTTCGAAACTATTTATGGCTTTTTGGTAATACTTCAGCGCTTTTTCGTTTGATCCGCCAAACACTGCCGGCATGTGGTTCCAGATATTTCCCATTTCGGTGTTGGCCTGAAAATTCAGGCTGTCGTTTTCCAGGGCCTGCTCGGCATGATTCATACTTTTGGGGCCCAAAAGAGGGGCCCGCCAGTTACTTAACCCAATTTTAAAACCGATTGCAGCAGCCATATATGCATGGTAAAGGGCTGTTGTTCCGTTGTTTTCTTTAAATATTTCCAGGTTCTTTTCCATTAATTCCAGGTAGTGTTTGGCTTGTTTCTTTTTATTAGTCCCCAAACACCAGCCAATATATCCGTATTCATAATTTATCAGTTCGGGCAGAAAGTCCACGTTTTCCGAGGAATAATCTTCCATTTCATCAATTGCCGCTTTCCACTCATTCATATTGTTAAGAACAAACGCTTCATAAATTCTGTTTTCAAAACTGGTTTGAGCAAAAGCAACTGTGCTAAAGCTCATAAAAAAAATTATTAGTCGATATTTCTTCCTTTCCATTGGCTTTTTTTCAAACGTTTATTTCTGTATGAACGAATAACAATAACACCCATAAAAAGTTGTTGAACTATACCCCATATCAGATTTTGAATTACCGATTGCCGGCTGGCGACAGAAGTGGCTGTTTTAATGGATATTATAAAGATTGCAGTAGTTGTTAAATAAACAAAAGGCAGGTAAAAAGCGACAATAAAAATGCCGGAAGTTGTAACCAGCCAATACAAAAATGCGGCGAAATGACTGCCTCCGAAAAAGTGTGGAAGACTTCTTGAAAATCCATCAATTGCTTCTCCTAAGCCTTGATACATGCGGCAACTGATGGTTTCGTTTCCTGTCATGCACTGGATTTTTAGTTTTCTTTTTTTGTACAGCCGGGAGATAAAAATGTCCTCCACCGGATTTTGTTTAACTTTTTCGTGGGGAAGTACCTCAATATAGGTTTCTTTTTCAAAAAACATAAACTGGCCGTTTCCGGCTGCGAGCGAAGGGCGGGGGCTCACCCGTGTAAGAATGAGGGGCAGCAACGAAAGCAGGATGTTGTTCATCAGCGGGACAACCATTTTTTCACCTGTGGTTTTCATGATTTGTTTCGGGAAAATGGTAAGCAGTTTTAGGTTGTGTTTTTGAACCTGTGCCAAAGCGCTTTCAATAATGCCTGATTTCACCCGGACATCCGCATCGAGGAAAAGAAGGTAATCGCCTTTTGCCTGCAAAGCGAGTTGGTGGCAGGCATTGTTTTTTCCCAGCCATCCAGGCGGAAGCCCCATTGAGTTAACTTGCCGAAACCGCTTGTCGGCTGCTGCAACGCGCCCGATAATTTTTGCCGTGCCATCTGTCGATTCATCGTTAAAAACAATCACTTCGATGTTTTTGTACGACTGGTTTTTTAAATCATCAAGAATAAACGGGAGATTTTGTTCTTCGTTGCGTGCCGGAATCAGCACAGAAACCAAAGGATTTCCGGAATGCTTTCTTTTTTTTAAGACCGGGGAAAAAATGAGGTTTGCCGCGGCTACCAAAAAACGCAGAAAAAATAATGCAACTATTCCGTAAGCGAGGTAATTCAAAGGTTTTTCAGATTTAAGTTTTTATTGAAACATCGTTCGTAAAAAAGATTGTAGTCTTTGGCAATTTCATCCATCTTCTTTCCGGAGTATTTATATTCTTCAAAATGCATAAACAACTGTGGCTTTACCTTATCGAAATATTCCACCTGGTTGGCCATGAAAATGAACTGCACTTCTGAACCGGGCTTCTTTAAAATCCAGTCGAGGCCTTTTTCGAAATGCAGCGGAAACTGGTATTTCGATTCAAACTTCCCCTGCGGAAAAAGTGCTACCAGATTTCCGGAATCCGTTAACAACTCAAGTGTATATTTCAGCGACTCCATTACATCCTTCGATTGCTTGCGAACGGAATACACACCGCCGTAATTCAGGAAACGGTTTTCGGAAAGCTGCTTTTCTTCCATCATAATGTGGAAGCGCTTGCCCAGTTTTTGCTGATTGAAGGATGAGATGAAAAATCCGTCCCACCAGCTAAAATGGTTGGCAATGAGCAAAACCGGCAGTTCTTTTTTTTTAATTTCGCCAATCATCCTGATTTTACTGAAGTGCATTTTCATGCGCGTCCGGCCGTACCATTGCAGAAACGGGTATAAAAACCAATGATGTTTTGCTTTTTTCATGAGCGGATTGTCATAAAATAAACCACTAAAGCTACAAAAAATAAAAATTGTATCACAAAAACGGGGATGGCCAGTGGATTTTTAAATTGAACTTTTGCTTTGCGAATCAGCAGGTGAAAGAAAAAAGCAAAAACAAACCAGGCCACATAATTTTGCAGCGGAATTGTTCCGCCTTCCCAGCTCCACATATCGAGTTTTGGGGCTGCCTGTTCCAAAACCAGGTCGTAAACCACCATCAGAAATGCGCCAAGAAATGGTTTTATGGTTTCATTATTTGTAATGTGGCCGGCAATAATGTTTGTGCAGTAAATCAGCATCAGCCAGTTCATGCCTATTATCAGCGGTGTTTCCAGAATTTTTAGTCCCAGGCTTTCGCCGTAAATGTAATGTCCGAAAATTGAGCCGGTTTGAACACCAACCATTTCGGCCAAAAACGAAAACAGGAAAATGACGGCGAAAATCAGCAGTGTTTTTGTGGTATAGGCCGGATGGTGAAACCACGCCAGGAACCCCGCACTCATCAGCAGGGCAAAAGGTGTTAGCGTTTTAAAAAACGAGTGGGTTTGCGGAACAACAAAACCCGTAATTCCCACCACATAAAAAAGGATGAGAAACCAAACGGAGTATTTAACACTTTTTTGATTCAAAGCTTAAAAGTTAGAATTTCTAAATTAATCTTTTTTTTTGCTTACTGAAACAGAAATTGCAGAACGAGCCCTGTTTCTGATTCTTTTTTCTATTTTTATTGAATCTATCAACATAAATCTTTGAATATGGTTTACCGTCTGTTTCTTTCGTTTTTTACAATGTTATTTCTGACTTTTTCCGCACTGATTTCCGAAGCACAAAACTGGACACATTTCAGGGGTTCTGAAATGAACGGCCACGCAAATGT
The DNA here is from genome assembly GCA_048616715.1 of Tangfeifania sp. Lineage (GTDB taxonomy): Bacteria > Bacteroidota > Bacteroidia > Bacteroidales > Prolixibacteraceae > Tangfeifania. Next base: position 5,642 of record JBMCIT010000081.1, read on the forward strand.
GGAAACTGCGCCGCTTAACTGGAGCGACTCCACAAACATTGCCTGGAAAGTGCCTGTAAAAGGAGAGGGGTGGTCGTCGCCCGTAGTTTTTGGCGACCAAATCTGGCTGACGGCTGCGGCTGACGACGGAACCGAATTTTATACACTTTGTTACGATTTTGAAACCGGGAAACTGCTCAGTGAAAATACAATTTTTACCAGCGATGACCCGCAGCGGATTCACAGTACCAATTCATATGCAACACCCACTCCCTGCATAGAGGACGGTTTTGTGTATGTCCATTACGGAACTTTTGGAACCGCCTGCATCAATACAAAAACTTTTGAAGTGGCCTGGAAACGCGAAGATTTGAAAGCCGAACACATGCAGGGGCCGGCCTCATCGCCCATCATTCATAAAAATATGCTGATTGTGCATTTGGAAGGAACGGAAGACCCTTACGTGGTGGCGCTCGATAAACGAACCGGCGAAACCATCTGGAAAAGTGTGCGGCCTGCTGATATTTACGACCCGCTGGAGCCGGTTTACCGGAAATCGTACCAGACTCCCATTGTAGTTGAAGTGGAAGGCCGGGAGCTGCTCATCAGCAATTCGGCGTTTATGTGTTTTGCCCACGATGTGAATACCGGCGAAGTGGTCTGGACCATTGAATACGGCTACGATTCTACCGTGAGCCAGCCGCTTTACTGGAACGGGCTGGTTTACGTCAATTCAGGTTGGATTTTTCTGGATAACAAACCATTTTTCACACGGCAGTATGCCGTCGATCCCACCGGAAAGGGCGATGTAACCGAAACGCATGTGAAATGGATGTACGAGGACGAAGTGCCGCAAATTCCCACGCCGGTTATTGTTGACGGGAAAATGTATATGGTACACGACCGTGGAATGATTACCTGCCTCGATGCCATGACCGGC
>JBMCIT010000082.1:0-6438 GCA_048616715.1 Tangfeifania sp.
AGGCAACCACCCGGACAGGCCATTACTTCCACAAAATGGAAGTCGGCTTCGCCCGATTTTACTGATTCCATCACTTTTTTGGCATTGACCAAACCATGGGCCACAGCGCATTTTAGTTCCACGCCATCTAAAAATGCCCACTCTTCCAGTGGTTTCTCAATTTTGATGGTGGCTTTTCTTACTCCCTCCATTCCCCTTACCGCGGTGATGTTCAGGTTTTCAAACGGAACTTCGCGACCTGTAACGAGTTCGTAGGCAGTACGCAGGGCGGCTTCCATTACACCTCCGGTAGCGCCGAAAATAACAGCTGCCCCGGTTGATTCTCCCATGAGGCGATCGTATTTGGCCGGTTCAAGTTTTTCGAAATCGAGGCCTGCCTGTTTAATTAGAATTGCCAATTCGCGGGTAGTTAAAACATAGTCTACATCGCGGTAGCCGCTGTCGTGCATTTCAGGCCGGTTGGCTTCATATTTTTTTGCGGTGCATGGCATAATTGAAACCGAAACAATATTTTCGGGCTCAATGTTCCGGGCTTTTGCATAATATGTTTTTGCCAGTGCGCCAAACATCTGCTGCGGCGATTTGCAGGTCGACAGGTTATCGAGGTATTCCGGGTACATGTGCTCGATGTATTTTATCCAGCCCGGTGAACAGGATGTAGCCATCGGGAGCTTCACATCTTTGTCTTTGTCAACGAGTACCTTTTTTAAACGTGTAAGCAATTCGGTACCTTCTTCCATAATGGTAAGGTCGGCTGTGAAATCAGTATCGAGTACCGAGTCGAATCCCAAACGTTTCAGGGCAGCAACCATTTTACCGGTAACCCTTGCCCCGGGTTTCAGCCCCAGTTCTTCGCCCAGCCCGATACGCACTGCCGGTGCAGTTTGGACCACTACATGTTTTTTCGGATCGGCAATGGCCTCCCACACCTGTTCGATGTAATTTTTTTCGACCAGCGCGCCGGTAGGACAGTGGTTTACACATTGGCCGCAATTGGTACAAACCACATCGTTCATTGGTTTTTCAAAGAAGGTGGAAATCTTCATCTGGTCGCCTTTATAGGCTACTGTTAAAGCATTCACTCCCTGAAGTTCGGCACAGGTGCGCACACATCGCTGGCAGCGGATGCATTTGCTGTCGTCTTTCATAATCGACGGCGAAAACATGTCGATGGTGTAGTTTTTCAACTGGGCCAGTTCCAGAAAGTCCTGGGTCATAATTTTATACTCCGATGCCAGTTCCTGCAGCTCGCAGTTTCCGTTCCGGTAGCATTTGGTGCAGTCGGCGTTGTGTTCTGCCAGCAACAATTCAATGATGTGTTTCCGTGAGTTGCGTACTTTCAGGCTGTTGGTCAGTATCTCCATGCCCTCTTCAACAGGTGTGGCACACGCAGCCGAAAGTCTTTTCTGACCGGCAACTTCAACCACGCACACCCGGCAGTTTCCTGCCACGCACAAGTCTTTGTGGTAACAGAGTGTAGGTATTGAAATTCCCTGTGTATCGGCTGCTTCAAGAATTGTTTTCCCTTTTTCAATTTCTACGGGAAAACCATTTATCGATAAATTTATTTTTTTTGCCATGGTTTTTCTGATTTTGATTTTAATAGATCATCTCTTCCCTGAAATTTTCGACAATGGAAGAGAAAGAATTTGCTACTGATTGTCCCAGTCCGCATTTTGCAGTGTACTGCATTGTTTCTGTTAGCCTCAACAGTTTCTCGAGATACGAGGCGGGTTTTTCACCACGCTTCACAGCTTTAATACCCAGCAAAAGCTGTTGGCATCCTACCCTGCAGGGAGTGCACTGTCCGCACGATTCTTCCCTGAAAAATTCGAGGTAGTTGTCGAGTACGTTAAACATGGACCGCGAACTGTTGAAAAGCATCATCGATCCTCCGGTTGGCAATGAAATTCCGGTGAGCTTTCCCTGGTAACCGATAGCTGTATCGCTGAATTTTTTACGGGGCACCAGAAAACCGGAGGCCCCGCCAACCTGTACCGCTTTTGTATCGCCGTCGCCAAATTCATGGACAAAATCCTGCAAACTCATACCCAGTTCCAGCTCATAAATTCCCGGTTTTGGGGTATCTCCCGAAACCGAGAACAATTTTGTTCCGCGTGAGTACTGTACACCCAAATCGTAGAATTTCTTGGCGCCATATTTAAAAATGGTGTAGGTATGAACAAGTGTTTCCACATTGTTGATTACAGTGGGGGCCTCCAAGTAACCAGCCTGGGTGGGGAACGGCGGTTTATTGCGTGGCTCGCCGCGGCGGCCTTCCATCGACTCCATCAGTGCAGTTTCCTCGCCGCAAATGTAGGCACCGCTGCCCATAAAAATTTTGATGTTGAAATCGAGGTCAATTTCTTTGCAGTAGTATTCAAATTCGTCAATGGCTTTATACAATTCTTTTTCCAAAAATTTGTATTCGCCCCTGAGGTAGATGTATCCTGTTTTGGCTCCGGTAACATACCCGCAAACTGCCATTGCCGTGAGTACTTTATAGGGTACACGCGACAGGATTTCGCGGTCTTTGAAAGTTCCGGGTTCGCCCTCATCAGCATTGCAGATAACAAATTTTTGTTTGGCTTTTTCTTCTGCGGTCAGCTTCCATTTCAGTCCGGTAGGAAAACCGGCCCCTCCGCGGCCTTTCAGTTCAGAACTGATCAATTCGTTGATAATGTCTTCGGGCTTCTTTTTTATAGTAGCGGACAAAACTTTTTCCCAGTCATTTTCATTCCTGAAAATGAAATCTACTCTTTTTAATTGATATGAATATGCCATAATTTTCTGATTTTTAGTTAAATGTTCTTTTTAATGTAACCCGAGAGTATTTCCCTTACCATTTCCGGGGTAAGGTTGGTGTACACCTCGTCGTTAATTAACATGGCCGGGGCTTTGTGGCACCATCCCAGGCAATTTGTTTCGAGCAGGGTGAACCGCGAGTCGGGAGTTGTTTCCCCTACTTTAATTTTTAGCATATCCTGAATGGCAAAAAGAATCTGGTTTTTACCTTTCATGGAACAGGTGATTGTTTTGCAAACCCTTATGATGAACTTACCGGCGGGCTGGGTTTCGAGAAAAGAGTAAAAGGTGGCAGTGCCAAAAACATCTGAAGCCGGAATATCCATTTCACGTGCAATTTCCACCATGGAATGTTCCGAAAGATATTTTTCCTGCCTGATTACTCCTTGCATTACCGGTAACAGGCTTTCTCTTGTCCGTCCGTATTTGTCGGCAAGATCTTTAATTAATGATTGAACAGGATCCATAAGCATAATAATTTATATAATCAGATTTATTGAATTAGTTGTTATTTTTTCGGGGATTCAATTCCCCGCACTTATTTTTAAAATCAAATAAAGAATTTTTTCTTTTTTTAATGGTATAAAAGTAAACACTTGATTAAAAAAAAACTATAATATTGTTGCGTAACATGCCTGTTCTTCAACATACTTTTGAAACCTGAAATTAGACTAATTTTAAATTACCAAAAATGCTGGTGAAATTGAAAAAATGCACCGGTTTTTGTAGTGAAGCAAAAAGGAAAACAATTTTTTTTTAAATCGCACGCAACCTTTAGCCAGGGTTGGTTGTCATTCATTTAAAGCCATGATTTTTTAAACAATACAATGTAGTTTTGCCATGAAAACAATTTTAAACTTTTTTATTTTATTCACTCTTTTTATTGTGCCCCAACACGGGCAGGCACAATTATTATCGGTTTCCGGCTATGTGAAAAACTTTGTTTCCGACAAAATGCTCGAAAACGTATCGGTTTACGAAAATGAATCCGGAACCGGGACCATCTCCAACACTGAGGGATATTACAAACTTTTGCTGAAGCCAGGTACCCTGAATTTAAAAATATCCAGTCATGGTTTTGAAGATTATTCCACAAAATTTGAATTGAAAGGGGATACCACTCTTACCGTTCGCCTGAAACCCGATAATTATATACAGCCTGAATTTACTGATGGCAAAATAATTTCTGCCCAGAAAGAGGTGCTGCAAAATGAAACTGGCCCAAACCGATAACTGTCTGAATTTTATTCTGTTATTATTTGAATAACTTCACCCTGGCTTTTATCGGGCACCGGAATTCCGATTATATTTGCGATAGTTGGAACAAAATCCACGGCATTGAACTGCTTGCTGATACGGTGCGGAGTAATTCCTGCTCCGTAAAAAACCAGCGGGATATGCGACTGGTCGGTATAATTCACTTTTTTAAATTTGTAGGATGGTTGCCAGCCTTCTTTCAGCAGGTAAAGAAAATCGCCTGAACGGTTTTTTGCATACGATTTATAAATTAACGGTAAAAGACCATTCGACGAACTTCCCTGTTCCAGTTGGTGTGCCGGCAACGAAACCTGCACTCCGGCAAACTGGTTGATGAAATTGGAAGCTTCGCTACGCATTTCATTTAAATCAATTTTTTGTTGTTTGGCCAAATCGTGGTTCAGGTAAACCTGCAAATCGGAATAGTGTTCAATCCAGTTTTGCTGTCCGTATGTAATGTTGAGGTAGGAAGTGAGCAACGCAATGGCGCTTTCAGGCGAAAAATAATTTACAGGCAGGTTGAACTCTTCCTGAAGGTATTCTACCGGATACGATGCCGAAGTATTTGCTGTTAAGAAAAAAAGTACGTTCCCTTTTCCATATTTGTTTTCAGCAAAACTTATTACATCTCCAATGTACTGATCCATGTATAAGTAAGTGTCCTGCATTTCGAGTGAAGCCGGGCCGAAGTTTCCGTGTTCGTAATCCATCGACGAAAAAGTAACGGTAAAAAAGTCGGTAATATCATCTTCTCCCAACGGTTCATTTTCAAGCAACTGAATGGCAAAATCTCTCATGATTAAGTTTGCATAAGGTGTGGTTTTTACCGGGCGCAGGTTTTCTGCCCTTCGTGTATACTTTCCAATGTTATGCGGGAAGGTGTTCCATTTTTCGAAATAACCTTTTTCAAGGATGTAATCGTCTTCCACACTTTCGGTGTATCCGGTTGCCGGCATAAATGTTACCCAGTTTCGGTAACTGTACATTTCAGGATAGTTTTCGCCGTTGAACCGGCGCACCCACTCAGGAAAAGTATTCAGGTAAAAAGAGCTTGAAACAATCCGTCCTGATTCTGAATCGTACCAGTATGCCCCGTCGGCAGCATGTCCCCCGGAAAAGATTGCTGTTTCGCGGTTCATAGCTGCGCTGTAAACATGCGCTTTTCCGCCGGTAAAAATTTTGAGATTATCGGTAATGGTGTATGAGAGCAGTTTTACGGGTGAAGCATTTCCCTGTTTTGAATCGCCGCCAACAGTAAAGTAATAATCGTCTTCGGTGCATTCCACTTCTTTACTTTTCAACCTGTCGTACCAGGTTTTATCCACAATTCCGTGGATGGAAGGATTTACACCGGTAAAAAGAGTAGCCGTTCCGCTGGCGTAACTTTGGGTATGCTGGGTAATTTTAATATTGTTGCAAACCGCGCCATTGTTATACAATTTCTTAAACCCGTTTGCCCCGAACTTTTCCCAGTACCGCTGAATGTAATCGGGCCGCATATTCTCCACCATAATTCCAATAACAACTTTGGGTTTTTGCTGCCGGAAATTTTGTGTTTGCTGTGCAAAAACAGATTCATTAATCAGCAAAAAGATGAATATAAACAGTGTGAATAATTTTTGAATCATCATTTTAAATCAAATTTGGCCGAATGTAATAAAGTATCCCTTTAAATCAAAAAGAACGGGAATGTGGGGGAATTATTTTTTGAATAGTTGTTTATGAGGAAATGTTTAATATGAAAAATTTCAAAAAGTATTTTCAGAAAAATTGTGATGTGTTGATAAATTTGTTCGAAGCCATTTATCTGCCGGTAATCGGGTATGGTTGCCTGGATTTTTGTGTACGATGTTTTAATTTGACTAATTGTGAAGGCACAAACGAGAGCAGTATAGCCAAAAGGAAAATAAGCATAAAATGGATTGTTACATTCATATTCAGGTATCCTAAAATAACCGTGATGCCAACAAAAATTATATTGGCTGCCAGTATTATAGCCGTTACAACAAGGTGATTGGGGAATAACTCAAGCAGGCGGTGGTGAATGTGATTTCTGTCGGGTGCAAATGGTGATTTCTTGTTCATTATGCGAATTGTCATTACCCTGAGGGTATCGATTAGAGGAACAACGACAACGGCAAATGACACGGCAGGGGCATTCGCAAGTGCAGATTCCGGGGACGGAACAACATTCAGTTCGTTGAATTTTATAACCAAAGTAGCAATTATCAGCCCAATAACAAGCGAACCTGTATCGCCCATAAAGAGCTTGTTCTTTTTCCCGAATACATTATAAAGAAAGAATCCTGCCAGGCTGCCTGTTAACGCAAACGACATTACGGCAAGTTGAAAATGACCAGCCAGATAAAACCAGCT
>JBMCIT010000083.1:0-6369 GCA_048616715.1 Tangfeifania sp.
AAAATTCAACAGAAGTTAGATGTGTTGGCCGATGCTGCCAAATACGATGTTTCGTGTGCATCGAGCGGAAGCAACCGGAAAAATGCAACCAAAGGAATCGGGAGCAGTGTTTCGTGCGGCGTATGTCATAGTTTTACCGAAGACGGGCGGTGTGTCAGCCTGTTCAAAATTCTGATGACCAACCACTGCATTTACGATTGTGCCTACTGCATTAACCGGCGAACCAACGACCGGCCGCGCACCACTTTTTCGGTAGATGAAATTGTGGAACTGACGCTTGGTTTTTACCGGCGTAATTATATCGAAGGACTTTTCCTGAGTTCGGGTGTGATTAAAAATCCCGATTTTACAATGGAACGGATGGTTCAGGTGGCAAAAAAACTGCGATTGGAGAAAAACTTTTACGGGTACATCCACCTGAAAACTATTCCCGGTGCAAGCGACGATCTGATTCAACAGGCCGGTTTGTATGCCGACCGGCTAAGTGTAAACATTGAAATCCCGACCGAACAAAACCTGGTGAAGCTGGCTCCGGAGAAAAATTTCAAAGGAATTCTGTCGCCAATGGGACAAATAAAAAACGCCATTCTTGCCAGTAAGGAAGAACGTAAAAAATTTCGGAAAGCTCCCCGTTTTGCACCTGCCGGACAAAGCACGCAACTAATTGTGGGCGCCACTCCTGAAACCGACCGGCAGATTATTTTGCTGTCATCCGGATTGTACCAGACTCAGAACCTGAAACGGGTTTACTACTCAGGATACCTTCCTGTAAATCATTACGACGAGCGCTTGCCAGCCATCAACAAACCTCCGTTGGTGCGCGAAAACCGCTTGTACCAAAGCGACTGGCTGATGCGTTTTTATCATTTTAAAGCTGAAGAAATTTTGAGTGATGACCAGCCCTTTCTCGATTTGGATGTGGACCCGAAACTTGGTTACGCATTGCGAAACATGCACCTTTTCCCGGTGGATGTAAACCGGGCCGATTACGAAATGATTTTGCGGATTCCCGGAGTTGGTGTGCAATCAGCACAGCGGATAATTCAGGCACGCCGGTTCCGGAAACTGAATGGCTATCACCTGAAAAAAATAGGAGTGGTGATGAAACGTGCCCGGTTTTTTATTGCAGGTACCGAGTTGCCATCTGCTGCACCGGGCTGGACTCCGGAAAAACTAAAGCGGCAACTGGTGACAGAAAGCGTTTCGAAACGCAAAAAATCGATGGACACGCAATTGCGGCTTTTCGAGAATTACAAACCTGCACTGCCGGTGCAACATTAGAATTCAAACCATGATTATTTTTGTTTACGACAATACATTTGAAGGGCTGCTCACCTGCATTTTCGATTGCTTCAAAAGAAAAGTTACTCCGGCTGATATTTGTTCGGCGCACCGCGAAACACGACACATGTTTGCCGAAAGAATCGAAATCATTTCCGATTCGCAAAAAGCCAACCGCGTTTGGAACGGCATTCAGAAAAAAATGTCGAAAAATAACAGCCAGTTGCTTTACCATGCATTTCTTTCCGGAGAACGGGGTATTGAAATGAAAATACTTCGCTTTACAAAACGACTTTTCAATACCGGTTTTAACATTGAAACCGATTACGGCGATGCCGATGTTTTACACCTCAGGCAAACTTCGCGAAAAGTAAAAAAAGAAGCCATGCGCATCATGCAGTTTGTGCGTTTCCAGCGAACAAAAGACGGCATGTATTTTTCGGGCATCGAACCGATGTACGATGTACTTCCGCTGACAATCGGCCATTTTCAAAAACGGTTTGCCGACCAGCAGTGGCTGCTTTACGACTTAAAACGGAACTACGGCGCTTTTTACAACAAAACCACGGTAGAAGAAGTGGTCCTTTCCACCAGCGAAATCAACCGCAAAACCGGGCAAGTCAGCCAAAATATCCTGGAAGAAGGAGATGCATTTTATCAAACATTGTGGAAATCGTATTTCAAAAACATCAATATAAAGGAACGGAAAAACCTGAAGCTGCAGCGCCAGCACATGCCACGAAGGTTCTGGCAGTATTTGACGGAAAAACAGCCGTAGAAACGGCTGTGTTTAATTCTTATGTTTTGTCATCCTGAACTTGTTTCAAGATGTTTTCATCTATCAAATCTTGTCAGAATTAATTTTCCGGTTTTGCTTTAGGCAGAATCAGGTTCAGAATAATTCCTACCAGCGCTGCCAAACCAATTCCGGCCAGCGAAAATGTTCCGTATTTTATAATTGCACCGCCAATTCCCACTGTAAGGATAACTGAAACAATTACCTGGTTGCGGGTGTCGCCCATGTTGGTTTTCGATTCTACCAGCGATTTGATACCGATGGAAGCAATCATACCAAACAGCAGGAGCATAATTCCGCCCAAAACCGCTTCGGGAATGGTTTTCAGGAAGCCGCTGATTTTGCCTACAAACGCAAACAAAATGGCTGTAATTGCGGCAATGCGCAATACAAACGGGTTGGTAATTTTTGTGAGGGTAATTGCACCGGTAACTTCTGAATATGTAGTATTGGGAACGCCCCCGAAAAATCCGGCAAAAGCCGTGGCAATACCATCTCCCAAAAGGGTTTTATGCAACCCCGGTTTTTCGATAAAATTTTTGTTGCAAACACCGCCAATGGCATACATATCTCCCACATGCTCGATTACCGGGGCAACTGCCACAGGAATCATATAAAGAATGGCCTGCCAGTGAAATTCAGGTTTTGTAAAGGCAGGCAAACGCAGCCAACCCGACTCCTGAATAGCTGAATAATCGACTTTCCCAAAAATAACGGCAATAAGGTAACCAACAAAGATGGCAACAAAAATGGGAATGAGTTTCAGCATTCCTTTTCCAAAAATAACCACCCCGATGGCTGTCGCTAAAGTGATGACTGCAAGCAGCCAGTCGGTTTTAGCCATATCCACGGCAGCCGAAGCCAGCGACAAACCAATGATAATAATTACCGGCCCCACAACAACAGGAGGAAAAAGCCGCTCGACAAACCTGATTCCACGGGCTTTTACAAGCGCAGAAACAATTCCGTAAACAACCCCCACTGCAATGATACCCGAAAGTGTGCCGGGCAAACCGTACAGTTTGGTAGCCTCGATAATGGGGGCAATAAAAGCAAAACTACTGCCCAGAAACACGGGGACTTTTCCTTTGGTTACCAGGTGAAAGATCAGGGTGCCGACTCCTGCCGTAAAAAGCGCCACCGAAGGATCGATGCCCACCAAAAGCGGAACCAAAACTGTGGCTCCAAAAGCTACAAATAAAAACTGTACTCCGAGGATGGTATTTTTTGGGGTTAATTGCTCGCGGAAGGATTTATTCACCATTTCGAAATGATTAAAAAAAATAATTGCAAGAATACACTTTTCTTCCTTTTAATTCAAAAAAAGATATGAAGTATAATCCACAATTTAACATTCGCAATCACACGGTTAATGGTTAAAATTTTCAGTACATAAAAAATCCGTTCCTGCAAGATTTTCAGAAACGGATTTTCAAATCAGTAATTATTCTGATTTACGGCAAAATTTCAGCGGGAATTTCTTCAATAGGCTTCATCTTTATGGATTTAATAAATAACTCACCACCTTCAGACTGCAACTGAATTTTTCCTTTTGTGAGTGGCTCGATGTTATTTTCGCCCAAATATTTGCCTGAATTGTAGTTCACCATGTTAACATTTCCATTGACTACATGCACCGACGTTCTGTCGAAGCAATAAATTTCAACTGTATTCCATTCGCCTTTAGGGTTTTCGTAGTCAGCGTTTTTTGCGACAATTCGGGTAGGCGTATCGGGAACAGATGGTATTTTTTCAGCGTCGGGAGAGTAAACATACTGGCCCTCTTCATTTTGAACCATTGGAATTTCGCAATACGATTTCCCCATGCGGTAAGAATCCCCCATATTTTCGGTCCAAAGTTGCAATTCATGGGAACTCATCCAAACGCCAAGCCCCTCGCCAAACTCTCCGTAGCTGTGATAGAGAAGACCTGAATTGTATCTTGTAAACACTTCATCTCCCCATTTAAACTCCATAACAAGATGGTAATTTTCAAATTCTTCCTGTGTTGCCAGTGAAGCGTTTACTTCTCCTGATATACGGATAACCTGTTCGCCATCCAGGTCAACAACAGAAAAAAGATTTAGCGGATCTTTGTTTAATCCTACTGGTTCGCCATCTTCTTCGATTGGGCCCACCCAGGTGTCCCAGCCAGTTAAATCTTCGCCATTAAAAAGCGATTGCCATTGTTCACCAGTATTACACGATGAAAACCAGAGAAAGGAAGTTGCAATTAAGAGTAAATTTAAATTTTTCATGGTTAGTGGAATAGATTTAAAAATGTGTATAAAAAAACTGCCCTGATACCGCGGGGCAGTTCGAATTTAATATGTTTTTAATTTCTTTTAAACTGTTTCTTTTTCTGCTAATTCCTGGGCCCTTTCCAGAATTTTTGTGTCGTCGAGGAGAACAATTCCGCCGTTTGGGCCGGGTTCCATGTGGATTCCAACTGCTTTTCCGTTGGTATAATTTGCGCCTCCAAAATAATTCCTGACGGTTTCTTCTGATAGTTCAAATTCCTGCGCCATTTTTTTGATTGAACCGTCAGGTAAGCTGTCTTTGATTTTACGCAGCTCATTGAATGTTATTTTACGCTCCATAATGCTAAATTTTTTATTTTGTTCTATTTCTATTATAAAAATACGTCTGTGATACTGTAAAAATAAAATTAATAATTAAATAACGCGAATTTAATCGTTAAGTTATTTCTCCGTTTTTTAATCATTAACATTTTCCGTGTTTCAGCATTAAAATATTAGGTTTTACAAGACACTGAAATTGAGCTTGAAAATATTCCCGCGCAGGTATAGATAAGCAGATGCACATGCCTAATAATTAACTTTTTTTAAGAGTTCGGGGCCTGAAACCGGAAGGCAGTTGTATATAGCCTGATGCATGGCCGGCCTTATATTCAACCGGAAAAGTTTGGAGTTGTTCCGGGTGGGATATACCCTGTTCGACATGAAAATAAAAAGCAATCCGTTATCAGGATCAGCCCACGCAAAAGTACCGGTGTATCCGCTGTGGCCAAAACTGTTTTCGCTGGCATCCACTGCCGGGTAGGCTTCGTCCAGTTTATTTTTATAATTATCGATGTAAGGTTTATCAAATCCGAGCCCCCGCCGGTTGTCATCATCGGGGTATTGTATCCGGATGAATTCATTTACGGTTTCTTCGGAAATATAGCGTTTCCCGCCGTAATAACCTTTCTGAATGTACATCTGGAAAATTTTTGCCAGGTCGCTGGTTGTACCAAAAAGACCTGCATTTCCCGATACCCCTCCCATCATGGCAGCGCCCTCGTCGTGCACAAATCCGCGAAGTTTTTCGTTTCTGAAAAAATCATCGGTTTCGGTGGGAATCATCCTGTTCAGCGGAAAACGCCGGTAAGGATTGTAAGTTACCGTAAAAGCACCCAAAGGTTCTGTGAAATTAGAATAAAGGTACTCTTCGTATGGCTGCCCGGTAATGTTTGAAATAATATCAGGATACAAATAGAAACTCAACCCGGAGTAAACATAGCGCTTCCGGGGCAACAATTCCGAACTGCGAATTGTATCGAACATCATTTTTCTGAAATTGCGATTCATGAATAATTTTCCTGAAATCCTGATATCGAAATTTTCTGTTGGATGATCCTTAAAAACTTCGGCGCTTAACGCTCCGTCTTCATCCAGGGTCATTTGCCAGTATGAAATCCAGGACTGAAGTTGTGCCTGGTGGGCAAGCACTTCGCGCATTGTAATTTTTTCTTTGTTTGTGCCAATAAAATCAATCCAGTACTTGCTAAAAGGTGCATCGAGATCAATTTTACCTTCATCCACCAGTTTCATCAGTGGCGGCAACGGGCCGGTAACTTTTGTCACCGAAGCCCAGTCGTAAATATTATCCGGTTCCACTTTCTGATTTTTTTCGTAGGTATGAAAACCGTAACATTTATGAAAAATGACATTCCCCTCTTTGGCAATTAAGACCTGACACCCCGGATAGGCTCCGGAATCAATACCCATTTGTGCAATGGAATCGATTTTATGGTGAAGCAGGCCCGAATTTATCTGCAGTTCTTCAGGAATTGTGTAAGCCAGCGACCTGTTATTATTTACTTCGATTCCGTCATTCAGATGAAACCGCTTATCTACTGAAACCGGTAATTTCCCGGTGGCATCAAAAGCTCCAAAAATAAGCTGAGCTGTCAGTTCCTGAGTCAGTTTATTGTTTTGATAAGCCAGAATTAATCCGTCGGAATGATGAATATTTTCAAAATGTTTCAGTGCATAGGCATTTCCGAAAAA
>JBMCIT010000084.1:0-6360 GCA_048616715.1 Tangfeifania sp.
CTGACTTTTTTAAGTTCTATGATGTGACCGAACAGCCAATTTTTTTCCACTTTCAGCCAGTAAAAGCCTTCCTTCTTGTAGAAAAGTTCATCAGATTGTTGAGATCCCGAGAAAGAATGGAAGAAGTGTAGTTTTTTCGAGGTAAATTCCTCTCCATCTTCAACTCTTCGGCACTTTAAAACAAATTGCGGATTGTCATCCTGGTCGAGTTTAACCGCAAATTTTCCTGCATCATCCAATTCTTCGGGTGTTACGGTTTTAGTAACGGAACCATCTACATAAAATTCAATGGAAACCAGTTCGTACTGCGGTTTTAATTTTCCATCATCGGCAATTCTTTTTGTTTTATTATTGTAACTCACCAAATAGATTCTCGATCCCCAAAAGTTCTCTGCCGGCAACCGGTCAACAGTTTTATCCTCTAAAGTAAACGACTGCTCCCCATCGACGGTTAGCACGGCAAAGGTGTCGGGCGCCATAATGAAACCTTCGGAAAGGGCAACCACATAATTTCCGGCCTCGAGGCTGTCGAACGCAAAAGTGCCGTCAGCACTAACCAACGATGATTGGATCAACTCCATTTCCCCGGTTTTTGTGGTAACGGTTTCAGGATTTATTCCCTCGCCGAGTTTTGCAAGCAGTACCTGCATTTCGCCATAATTGTCAGCTGTAAAATTTTCTCCGGGTAACAGTTTCCCTGAAACAGTGCTGTAAAACTCATAATTGGTTTCTTCTTTCTGGCAGGCACCTAAAATAATGGTGGCCAGGATAAACAGAAAAAAAAGCAGATTCTTGTTTTTCATAATGTAAAAATTAATCAATTTTGTTTTTTTTAAAAGTATTCAGATTGCTTTAAAAAGTTGGAAAAAAAGAAGAATTTTTTTCATGCTTTACAAAATCTTTGCAATTCTCATAAAATAGTTACTTTTGTTCCACAGACCATTAATCAATTTTAGGATGCTAATTATGAAACGATTGAAAACCCTGCCCCTGATTTTTTTTATTTCAACCCTGCTTCTGTTTTTTTCGTGTGAAAAAGATGACGGGCCGGTAAATTCTGAAAAAGATCAGCCATTGCGCTTTATCAGCGAGCAGTACCAACCATTTAATTATATTTCCGAAGATTCGGTGGCCCACGGACTTGCTCCCGAACTGCTCGGCCAAATTTGCAACCAGCTGAATATTGGGTGCGAAGTGGAATTTATGCCGTGGGAAACCGGTTACCAGGAAGCGCTGAACACCGACAATGCAGTGCTTTTTTCTACGGCACTTAACGCCGGACGTAAAGATGATTTTAACTGGGCCGGTCCGTTTGCATCACTCGACTGGAACTTTTATGCCGCCTCGCAAAACAGGGTTTCGCTAACCAATATCGACGATGCCAAATCAGTAGAAAACATTGGCGTGATTGAAGATTATGCCATGGAAGAGTATTTACTGGAAGAAGGATTCAGTAATTTGGTTTATTGCAACGACTTAACTGATGCATTTACCCGTTTGTTAAACGGCGAAATCGATCTTTTCCCAACTGATAAATATACCACCGAAGCCACTTTGGAAACAATGGGCCAATCTGTTTATGCCGTAACTTCAGAATTAACCATTAAAACGGAACTGCTCTATTTTGCCTTCAATAAAAATATTCCGGATGAAATGGTTAACGGATTTCAGATGGCCATTGATTTGGCCAAACAAAACGGAACACTGAAACAAATGACAGAAAAATATCTGCAAAAATCTGATTTTCCAGACATCCTGCAGGTTTATACCGAACCCTATCCACCCCTTACTTTCAGGGGGAAAAATGGCGAAATTACCGGGTACGGCGCCGACATTGTAAAGGAGATAATGAAGCGGAACGGCGAAATTTACGACATCACGCTTTCGTCGTGGAGCAACGGTTACCAGCTGGCGCTCAGCAATCCCAATGTTTGTTTGTTCACGATGGACCGCACCGAAATTCGGGAAGACCTGTTTCAGTGGGTTGGCCCCATCGGCACCAACACCACCTGGTTTTACACAAAAGCCGGCTCGGGAATTACCATTGAAACAATGGAAGATGCCAAAAACCTGGAAAAAGTGGGCACGGTCAGTTCATGGTTTTCCACCCAGTATTTACAGGAGTTGGAATTCAGCAATCTTGTGCAGGACAGCGATCCGGAAATATTGGTGGAAAAATTGATGAACGGCGAAATTGATGCATTTGTTTGTACCGACATTACTTTTCCTGATATTCTCACTGAAACAGGCTATGATCACAACGATGTTGAACCGTCATTTGAACTGATGGCCTCTGATTTTTTCATTGCTTTTTCAAAAAACTCATCGGCAGGTATTGTTGAAAAATGGCAAAATGTTCTCGAAAACATGAAACAGGACGGAACATATAATGCCATTCAGCAAAAATGGTTTCCGCAATAATGGGTTGAAATAAATGAAATGGATTAAAAATACAGCAGGATTGGTTTTAGCCGCCCTTATGTTTTCCGGGTGCAGCATCTGGGAAGATGACGACCAGAAACCTGTCCTGAAAATCGGGGTGATGATGCCCTGGACGGGCGATTATGCATCTAACTGGGACACCGCCCTCGACTGGGCCGTGGAAAACATCAACCTGAACGGTGGCGTGGCGGGCTGCAACATTGAACTGGTAAAAAAAGACCTGGCCACAAATGATTTGAAAACTGTTTCGGAAGAATTGATTGCCGACGAATCCATTAAAGCGGTTATCGGGCCCATGACCTCGGCCGAAGTTTTTGAAGCCGCCCCGCTCTTTATAAACGGAAAAAAAATACTGATGGCACCGGTGGCTACATCAGCCAATATTTCGAGGGCGTTTGCCGGAAAAGACTATTTCTGGCGACTGGCCGAACCCGATATCTCACAAACCAAGACATTGCTTTTGCTGGCACAATCGGGTGGCGCCCGAAAAGTGGCGTTAATCACTGAAGATTCGCAATATGGCGCTTCATTTGAAGACTGGTTTGGTTTTTTTGCCACCGAACTTGGTCTGGAAGTTTCCGGAATGGAAGTGATTGAACCGGGTGATACCGATGCCTGCAAAACAGCGTGGGAGTCGGTTGCGGCCAATTCCCCCGATGCTGTTATTGCTGCACTCAATTCGCCTGCTCAGAATGCAGCCCTGGGAAAAGCCTACCGCGAAAAGAGCCGCCAAATCAGGTTGCTTTTTTCCGATGCTGCCTGCCTGCCCGCTCTGGTTGAAAACCTGGGCACGCTGGCCGAAAACCTTGAAGGTACAACGCTTACTTCCGATCCTTCTTCAGGATTCGACATTTCGTACAAAGTGAAATACGATGAATATCCTTCTGCTTTTCTGGCAAACATGTACGATGCGGTAATGCTCCTGTCGCTGGCACTCGAAGTTTCGGGCGGCGAAGGCGGCGAAGCGCTGGTTGCTGCCCTTCAAAAAGTTGTTTCGGGAGATGATGGAAGCTGTGGCTGGCAGCGCGATGAAGTAGGAGAAGCTATCGAAATGTTGCAAAACGGGATTTTTCCCGATATTAACGGGGCCAGTGGTTCGCTCGATTACGACGAACTGTATTTTACCGATGTCACCTCTTCCACCTACGGTCGCTGGCGGGTGGATGCGGGTCAATTTGTTGTTACCGATTTTTATACATCCGACGGAAAAGGCCGCATCAGCTCTACATCGGCGGCATACCGCATAATTGCCAACGAGCGCCAGCAGTTTGATGCAACCGGAACATGGCCTGAATTAACTGCAAAACAGAATAATTTCGCAATTCTGATGGCCACGTCCAAAGGATGGGGCAATTACCGCCACCAGTCAGATGTGCTGCATGCCTATCAGCTGCTGAAACAAAACGGATTTTCCGACGATCAGATAATTCTGATTTTGGAAGATGATCTTGCCGGTTCACCCTCGAATGCATTGCCAGGAGTAATCAGGAATGAACCCGAAGGGAACAATGTATATGAAAATGTGGAAACAGATTACCGGCTTACTGAAATTAACAGTGAATCATTAAAAAATATTTTTACCGGCAATGAAACAACGCAAACGCCGGTAGTATTAAACAGTACCTCAGGCGACAATATTTTCATTTTTACTTCCGGACATGGTGTGCCGGACGGCATGGTGCTGGAAGCGGAAACAACTGAAATACTTACGCCGGAATACTGGCAGGCTGTATTCGAAGCCATGAACCAGGAAAAAAATTTCAGACAGGTTTTTTGGTCACTCGAAGCTTGCTATTCGGGCACTATCGGCAAAAAAATTGCAACTCCGGGTGTGATGCTCATGACCGGCGCCAACCCGTTTGAAACGTCGAAAGCTTATTTTTACGATTCGGAAATAAAAAACTGGCTGGCCGACAAATTTGCATATTCAATAAACAACAGCATTTCCGAAAATCCTGAAATAACGTTCAGCGAGCTCTATGAAAAGAGCTTTACTTATGTAAACGGCTCCCATGTGTCGTTTTACAATTACCAGAATTTTGGCAACATTTACGACATCCGTTTAAGCGAATTTGTAACCCCGTGAAAAGAAGTCTTGTCATATTGTTTTTAATTCTTGTTGCAGCATCGGCCTGCAATAAAGAGGAAGAGCTGTACAATTTTATTCCTGAATTTGAGGTATTTGCGTTATTCCCGTCAGAAGGAATTGGCGACCGCAGCTTTGTGGACGGCGTTTACGAAGGGATTGAAAAAACCACGCACCATTTTAATTTTAAGGTGAATTACATTATTCCCGATTCGCTGGAGGCCGGTAACCAGTGGATTAGCCGGATTCCGGAGCTGGAAAGTAATATTTCACCGGCGGCACTGATAATTGTTGTTGGCTCGCAATACACCGCTGCCGTTGAAAACCTGAACGGCAATTTTGGTGAACATTTTGTTTTTGGTTTGGAAACGACTGCCGCTGAGCAGGAAAAATTGGCCCAGGTAACTTTTCATACGTACGCACCTTCATACATCAGCGGATATATTTCGGCACAAAAAGCCGCCCCCTGCAATGCATTGGTTGTGGCCGGTTTCGATGCCCCGTTTCTTACGGAATACATCGATGGATTTAACCAGGGAGTGCTGGATGCCGGCGGAAGTGTTAGTCCGCCCGAATTTGTAAGTTCAGGGTTTTCAGGTTTTGAAATGCCCGACTCGGCCTACCGGCTGACGAACCAACTCTTACCTGAACACAACCTGCTGTTTGCCCTTTCGTCGGGCTCCAACCAGGGAATTATCAATGCAGCGCGCCATTACCCGGAACAGCGTTACGTGGTAGGAGTTGATGCCGACCAAAGCTGGATGGGGCTCACTGTTGTTACCGGCTCGGTTATCAAGCAATTCGACAAGGTGGTTTTCAATTGCATCGAACAATTTTCTACCGGAAATTTTACCTCCGGAAATGTAGTGCGCTCATTGGAAGAGGGCAGCACCAACTTTTTGATGAATGAGGTAGTAATGGGAAACACCGAAATTCCTGAAGAATTAATAAAAAATGCCCTTGAAAAGGAAAAAGAATTCCTTAATCGCCCTGATCAGAATTTCTGAATATAAATATCATATTTTTTAACCCTCAATATCGGTATTCTTTGTTATAATATTATTATGCTCAATATCTATTTTAGCGCCAATAACCTAAATCTGATAAAGCGGCTAAAATGGAGTTTGAAAAACAAATCATTAATCAAATCATTCAGGGAGATACGAACCAGTTTGAATACCTCGTTAAAAAATACCAGAATCCTGTTTTTAAAGTCATTTACAAAATTGTTGGGGACTATGAAGATGCAGCAGAAATTTTGCAGGATGTTTTTGTAAAAGCTTTTGAATCGTTTGGACAATATAATCCTGAATACAAATTTTTCAGCTGGATTTACCGGATTGCCATCAACAAAGCCCTCTTGTTTGTAAAGCAAAAAAAGGCTGTAGTACCTGCCGAAATTCTTTGCTGTGAGGTAGTGGACGACCGCGAAGAAATGTTGTTCTGTGAGCAAAGAGACAACCTAATTGCCAAAGCAGTGAACCGGCTGGATGAAAAATACCGCAAAGTTATTTTGCTGAAATATTACGGCGGTCTTTCCTACATGCAAATTGCAGAAATTCTGCAGTTGCCCGAAAAAACAGTGAAATCGAGATTGTTCGATGCCCGGAAGATTCTTCAGAAAAGCTTAGTGAAGATGGAGCTTTTTTCATCCATTCGGTCCAACTAAACTTCATGTTGAAATTTAATCCCCGAAATTAATTCGATTTTTTTTCCAACTTTTTGATGTGTGGTGAATAATTACTGTAAACAAAAATCAAAAAGATGAAAACAAAAATCAACTATTGCATTTTTTCAGCTTTAATAATCGCAGCATTTTATGCTGCATCGTG
>JBMCIT010000085.1:0-6306 GCA_048616715.1 Tangfeifania sp.
TCATTTCATTTCGTAACGCATTCATTTCACTTCTTAAAGAATTCATTTCATTCCTGACGGAATTCATTTCATTCCTGACGGAGCTGATTTCTGTTTCCACTTTTATCAGACGATCTCTGTCGGCCAGCGTATAAGCAACAGGTTGCTGCTCCTGTGCCCGCACATTTATGCCTGCCGATACAATAAATATGAATGTTAATGTGATGAATGCCCTCATCCTGATTCTTTTTTCAAAGATATAACAATATTGTGAAAAATTTTATAAAAAAACCTGCTCCTTTATTTTGGAACAGGTTTTATATTTTAAAAGATTATTTCTCGGGACGGAGTTTGCGTACTTCGGCGCCGGCTCTCCACATTTCTGATTCACGGAGTTCTTTAAGTTCAGCTTCCAGTTTCGGACGATAGTCGGGCTGGCTGTTCGAATCAATCGAGCGCTGCGCTTCGCGGCCGGCAGCAACTTCTCCATACAGGTTTTCAAAAACCGGTTTGGTGGCATCCCTGAATTTTTTCCACCAGTCGAGTGCGCCCCGCTGGGCGGTAGTCGAGCAGTTGGCGTACATCCAGTCCATTCCGTTTTCGGCAACCAACGGCATCAGCGACTGGGTGAGTTCTTCCACGGTTTCATTAAAGGCTTCCGAGGGTGAGTGCCCATTCTCACGCAACGTTTCATATTGTGCCGCAAAAATTCCCTGAATGGCGCCCATGAGTGTTCCGCGCTCACCGGTTAAATCGCTGTAAACTTCTTTTCTGAAAGTGGTTGGAAACAGATAGCCTGATCCTACACCAATTCCCAGTGCAATTACACGGTCCCTGGCTTTTCCGGTGGCATCCTGGAATACGGCAAAGCTTGAATTCAGTCCGCGGCCTTCCAGGAACATACGCCGCAATGAAGTGCCGGAACCTTTTGGCGCCACAAGAATAACATCCACATCTTCGGGTGGAATAATGTCTGTGCGCTCTTTGTAAGTGATTCCAAAACCATGTGAAAAATAGAGTGCATCGCCCGGGTTCAGTGCTTTTTTTACTGTGGGCCATGCCGCAATTTGTCCGGCATCAGACAGCAGGAACTGAATAATGGTTCCTTTTTGAGCCGCTTCTTCTATTTCAAAAAGCGTTTCGCCGGGAACCCAGCCGTCTTTTACTGCCTTGTCCCAGGTGCCGGAGTCTTTTCGCTGAC
The DNA here is from genome assembly GCA_048616715.1 of Tangfeifania sp. GTDB lineage: Bacteria > Bacteroidota > Bacteroidia > Bacteroidales > Prolixibacteraceae > Tangfeifania. The sequence continues at coordinate 1,181 of JBMCIT010000085.1, forward strand.
CAACAATTACATTGAATCCGTTGTCTTTCAGGTTTAGAGCCTGGCCAGGTCCCTGAACGCCGTAGCCCAAAACTGCAATGGTTTCATTTTTAAGTGTTTCCCGCGCTTTTTCAATTGGGGATTCCTGCCGTGTTACGACTTCTTCTTCCACTCCGCCAAAATTTATTTTTGCCATAATTATTTTTATTTTGTTGATTTCTGTTTGTTTTAAACAAATCTATTATTTTTTATTCAGATATTGTATTGAATTTCAAAGTTTTGATTTGTATGATTTTAATTTATTTGATCGAGCACAGCATCCCGTTCTTTCAAAAATTCTGATAAGCGCTCGATCGGGTCGCGGGTAAGGGCAATTCTTCCCGAACGGATAAACTGCATAACTTTGAATTTGTTCAATTCAAAAAACAATTCCTGCGTTTCGGTTTTGTGGCCGGTTTTTTCAATTACCGTGTATTCCCTGGTAATTTCGAGAATACGGGCACCGGCTTTTCGCACAATTTTTTCAATCGTATCGTTTTCATAAAGCGCTTCGGTAGCTACTTTGTAGAGGGCTATTTCCTGGTAAATCATTTCATCGTTGGTGTGATAAAAAGCTTTCAGCACATCGATTTGTTTTTCAATCTGACCCACTATTTTTTGGATTAAATCGGGGGTTGATTTAATAACGATGGTAAATTTGTAGATACCTTCAATTGCCGATTCCGAAACAGTCATGCTGTCGATATTGATTTTCCGGCGCGTAAAAACCAGTGTAATCCGCGAAAGCATCCCGATGTGGTTTTCTGAATAAACCGTGATAATATATTCTTGTTTCATTTTATTGACTTTTAAAATTATTGATCATTAATCGTTTAAATTTCATTTGTTTTAAGGTTCGAGCATTATATCTGAAACCGATGCACCTGTTGGGACCATCGGAAAAACATTGTCTTCTTTTTCAATCACCACTTCCAGCATATACGGACCGGGATGATCGACCATTTTCTGAATGCTGTCTTCCAATTCTTCGCGGACTTCCACTTTGTGGGCATCGATGCCAAAACCTTTTGCAATAGCTATGAAATCAGGGTTTTGCAATTCGGTGAAAGAATATCTTTTTTCGAAGAAAAGTTGCTGCCACTGGCGCACCATACCGAGGAAATTGTTATTCAGTACCACAATTTTTACCGGAAGTTTGTGCTGGGCAATTGTTCCCAGTTCCTGGATGGTCATCTGAAAACCGCCGTCGCCGATAAAAGTAACAACAGTTCTGTCGGGAGCAGCTATTTGGGCGCCCATTGCTGCGGGCAACCCAAATCCCATTGTTCCCAGTCCGCCGGATGTGACGTTACTGCGCGAATGTTTGAATTTAAAATAACGCGATGCCACCATCTGGTGCTGGCCGACATCGGTAACCAAAATTGCTTCGTGATTTGTTTTATCGCTGGTGATGCGAATAACCTCACCCATTGTGAGGCCCGGTTTTTCAGGGAATAGTTCTTTCTGAATGATTTTTTCCTGTTCGGTTTTATCACACTCCCTGAAGCGCGCGAGCCACTCTTCGTGCCGGTTTTCTTTTACCTGTTCGGTAAGGAGTTTCAGTGATTTTTTTGAGTTGCCCAAAATCGGTACGTCGGCCTTGATGATTTTATGAATTTCAGCCGGATCGATTTCCAGGTGTATGATTTTTGCCGCGGTTGCATAAGCACCTACTTTTCCGGTTACCCGGTCGTCAAAACGCATCCCAACTGAAATAATCACATCGGCATGATTGGTGAGAAGATTGGGGCCGTAATTGCCGTGCATTCCCAGCATGCCCACATTTAGCGGATGATCGGTAGGCATTGCCGAAAGGCCGAGAAGTGTCCAGGCAGCCGGGATCCCGGTTTTTTCCACAAACGTTTTTAGTTCTTCTTCAGCCTGGCCGATAATTATCCCCTGCCCGAACAAAAGTAGCGGACGTTTGGCATTGTCGATAATTTCGGCTGCTTCTTTTATTTTCGATTTATCGATGGGTTGTTCAGGCACATAACTTCTGATTTTAGTACATTTTTTATATTCATAATCAAGTTCTCCAAATTGAGCATCTTTAGTTAAATCGATTAATACCGGTCCCGGGCGTCCCGAGCGGGCAATATAAAATGCCTGGGCAATAGTTTCAGGGATTTCCTCGGGAGTTGTAATCTGGTAATTCCATTTTGTAACCGGCATTGAAATACCCACCACGTCCGATTCCTGGAATGCATCGGTACCCAACAGCGGTGAAGCTACCTGCCCGATAATGCAGACAAGTGGCACAGAGTCGAGCATTGCATCTGCGAGGCCGGTAATAAGATTCGTTGCCCCGGGACCGGATGTGGCAAAACAAACTCCGGGTTTTCCTGTAACGCGCGCATACCCTTCGGCAGCGTGGATAGCTCCCTGCTCGTGGCGGGTAAGAAAATGTTTTACATTGTCGTTGTGATCATACAATGCATCGTAAACGGGCATAATCGCTCCGCCCGGATACCCGAAAATGGTATCAACTTCTTCTTCCAGCAGGGAAAGAATTACGGCTTGTGAGCCGGTTACTTTTTTTGTTGTCATATTTTGAAATTTTAGCTGTTAATATCGTTTTGTTAATCAATGATTCTGATTGCGCCCCTGTCGGCCGATGATACAAATTTTGAATAGGCTTTCAGGGCAGTTGAGACGTACCGCTGGCGGCCCACTGGTTTGAATGCGTCTTTTCCTTTGGCTTCTTCTGTTTTACGGCGTTCATTCAGTTCGCCATCAGAAATCAGCAGGTTGATGGATCGGTTGATGATATCGATCTCAATTTTGTCGTTGTTTTGAATCAGTCCAATAGCGCCGCCTGCTCCCGCTTCCGGCGATGCGTGCCCGATTGAAAGCCCGGATGTGCCACCCGAAAACCGGCCGTCGGTTATCAGTGCGCAATCTTTATCGAGCTGCATCGACTTCAGGTACGAAGTAGGGTAGAGCATTTCCTGCATTCCCGGCCCTCCTTTGGGCCCTTCGTAGCGAATGACCACCACATCTCCTTTTTGAACAGTGTCGCCCAAAATGCCGTTGACTGCATCGTCCTGCGAATTGAAAACTTTTGCCGTTCCGGTGAATTTGTAAATGGATGGATCAACTCCGGCAGTTTTTACAATACATCCTTTTTCAGCAATGTTTCCGAAAAGAACAGCCAGTCCGCCATCTTTGCTGTAAGCATTTTCCACACTGCGGATGCATCCGTGTTTGCGGTCATCGTCGAGGTTCGTATAATAATTTTCCTGTGAGCCGAGAACCAGGTTTCGTGTTCCGTCGCCGGGCGAGGAGAGGTAGCGTTTTTTTGCATCTTCCGATACGTTTTCTCCCATAATGTCATACTCGGCGATGGCTTGTTTGAGTGTTCTCCCGTCAATTCTGCTTACCGATGTATTGAGTAAACCCCCGCGATCAAGTTCTGCCAGAATTGATAAAATTCCACCTGCCCGGTTTACATCCTGAATGTGGTAGTGCCCGTTAGGCGCTACTTTACAAAGGTTGGGTGTTTTGCGGGAAAGTTTGTCGATGTCTTCCATGGTGAAATCGACTCCGGCTTCATGGGCAATGGCCAGCAGGTGCAAAACAGTATTGGTAGATCCCCCCATGGCAATATCCAGTTTCATGGCATTTAAAAAAGCACTGCGATTGCCAATGTTGCGCGGCAAAACCGATTCGTCGCCTTCGAAATAATATTTTTTGGTAGCTGCTATAATTTTGTCAACGGCTTCTTCAAAAAGTTTTTTGCGGTTAGCGTGGGTGGCGACAATGGTTCCGTTTCCGGGAAGCGCCAACCCAATTGCTTCGGCAAGGCAGTTCATTGAGTTTGCTGTAAACATTCCGGAACAGGAACCGCAGGTGGGGCAGGCATTTTGCTCGATTACCGAAAGTTCCTGGTCGGAAACCGATTCGTCGGCAGCCATTACCATGGCATCGACCAAATCAAAGTGTTTCCCGCCAATTTCGCCGGCTTCCATCGGTCCGCCGGAAACAAACACTGCCGGGATATTCAGGCGCATCGCACCAATCAACATTCCCGGCGTAATTTTATCACAGTTTGAAATGCAAATCATCGCATCCACTTTGTGCCCGTTGCACATGTATTCAACGCTGTCGGCAATAACTTCGCGCGAGGGCAGCGAATAAAGCATCCCGTCGTGGCCCATGGCAATTCCGTCGTCAATGGCAATGGTATTGAATTCGGCAGCGAAAAAACCGTGTTTTTCAACCAATCCTTTTAGGTACTGGCCAATTTCGTGCAGGTGGGCATGCCCCGGAACAAACTGGGTAAATGAATTTACAATGGCAATAACAGGTTTGCCAAAATGTTCTTCTTTCATACCATTGGCACGCCAAAGGCTTCTGGCACCGGCCATTCTCCGGCCCTGGGTTGTTGTGTTGCTTCTAAGTGGAATTTGCATACCTGTATGTCTTTTATTAATTTTTTAATTAAAAAAAGCCTTTCCCGTTTTCCGGGAAAGGCTTGTCAATATCTTACAACAACATATACTATTAACCCTCCCCGGTGAATCCTGGAATGACTACGAGAATGACTAGAATATATGCTGCAAATAATTTCATTGTTGTCTTTTCTGTTATGTTGATGAAGCAAATGTAAAAATTAAATTCAAAAACCAAAACGAATTGTAAGTAATATGCGCTTTTTTATGCGAAAATTAAATTTACGGTTCATTTTTAATTAAGAATGTTTTGAAAAACAAACAGTTTTTAAAGATTTTAAATATCCTGACAATCGGAATAAGTTTCCTGGTACTTCAGCGTTTCCATGCCTTGGCATTGAAAAAGATTGAGGTTTCCGATTTAAATTCATCACTGGTGATGTACGATACGCAAACCAATGAAATGATGGATGTTTCGGTAAGCAACACCGGCGGGTTTATGGATACCTATCCCGAGTGGTCGCCCGATGGAAATTCACTTGATTTTACGATGCATGATTATGGCTGCTTTCCAATTTGGCACAAAGAAGCCGATTTATATAATTTGAACTTATAGCCCAAGCGTTGAATCAATTTTTTTCATTGCTTCCAGCGAGAGGGCTGCAAATTCGTTCAGCGGAATACCAATTTTTTCGCATTCCAGTATATTTTCTCTTT
>JBMCIT010000086.1:0-6273 GCA_048616715.1 Tangfeifania sp.
TCCATGTTAAAATAGGCGCCCAGTCCGCCGCAAACTCCGCCCAAAACCCGGCGATCGGGATCGCGGTACAACCTTCTTTTGCGTTTAGTTTCGCTGGTGTAAATTTCTTCTGCTTCAGCTTCTTCTTCTGCAAAATCTTCAGGAGTTCCCATTGTTTCTATCACCTGGTTTACCCGGTCGATGGTAATTACTTTCTTTTCATCCAATGAATTTTCAGTAAAAATTTCAGCAATTCTTGCTTCAATATCTGCCAGTATTTCTTTCCCTTCTTCATCGGTGCCAAAATGTTTTTTCAGGTTCACCAGGTATTTCTGAAGCACTTCGTAGGCATCTTCTTCAATGTGAAAAACTGTGCCGCTAATATTAATTGTGAATGTCTTTTTCATCTCATTAATTTTTTCAATTAAATGTTTATCACGGTTAGACTTTGTTTGTTTTAATTTTGGCTACTGCACTTACCAGTTCCGACCATGAGCCTTCCAGTTCTGTCAAAAATTTCCGACCGGTATCGGTTAGTTCATAATATTTGCGTGGTGGTCCCTGGGTCGATTCTTCCCAGCGATAGGCGAGCAATCCTGCATTTTTGAGTCGTGTAAGCAACGGGTAAAGTGTTCCTTCCACCACAATCATTTTGGCTTCTTTCAGCGACTGAATAATGTCGCTGGCATAAAGCGGCTTACCGTCCAGTACGAGAAGGATGCAGTATTCCAGCACCCCTTTCCTCATTTGTGCTTTTGTATTCTCCAGTTTCATGTTGTTCTCTCCAATTAATTCGTAATCATTCTTTCATTCCGTTGCGATTCCGGGACATTAAACGTCCCACACTTCTGCTGATGTCATCCGGTTTTCCATCTCAAGGTTTTCTTCCTGCGAATTGTCATTTTCAAAAGTGTTGGTATCCAGCATCCAGTTTTCAACAGCAAGCGGAATTTCCACTTCATTTTCAATGTTTAAACTGAACACACTGAATGTGTTTTCGTTTGTCATCCAGCTCTCCACTTCCATTGCCGGCTCGGTTGCGTTTTCATAATAAAAACGGGTGGAATTCATTCCGTTTGAAATAGCAGAAGAAACTGTTTCGGCATAAGTTTTTGTCATCGCTATTGCTATTTCATTAAAACTGCTGTTGGTTAAAAGTTTCTTCCAGAATTCCTGTGCACTCACCGTGTAGCTAATCAGAACAAAACTAATAATTACTGCAATGGTTCTTAAAACTGCTTTCTGAACATTGTTTCCCCGAAGGGTGGCTGATGCCCTCCGGGTGATTTTTGTTTTCATGGCTTTTTCTGTTTTCATGGTTTTCTTGTTTCCTTGTTTTTATCTGTTTTCTGACTTTAAGACGATGCTTTCTTGATTTCGTTACAAAATGTATAGAACTTTTTTTTAAACGCTACTTTTAATTGCACTGTTATTGGTATTGCAAATATATATAAAAATAAAGGTACTTTGCAACACATAGTACCATAATTTTTCAAATATTGTTTTGAGATGTGCATAAGTTGCTGTAAATAAGGGTAATGACAAAATAAAGAATTTCATCATTTTTTTTGCAAAAAGTGAAACAATATTCTCAATTTTTGTAACGATTAGTTCTTTAAAAATTTCAGGCCAGTATTTTTTTTTGATTCCGCTTTTCATTTTTCCATCATAAATCATTTTTCAAATAGGTATTTGCCCTGTTTTGTCATGACATAAATAATGTTGATATCCTTTTAAAAAATTGTTGAAAAGTCCTTTAAAATATTTAATAACTAATGTTTGCTTATTTTGGTAGAGATACAGGTTAATGAGAACTTTCCAATCCTTTTCAAAAAGAAAATGAAGCAAAAGGCAAATCGCAAATTTTGTTGCCTGGGGTAAGTTTACTGAATGTTTGATTGAAAAATGGTAAGGTAAATGTTTCGTAAAATTAACCAATATTTAATCTTAAAAACGGATAAAAAGGTTTCCTTTGCCGGAAAATTTATGCATGAAATTCCTATGTCATTTAATAAGGATACATACTATTCATTTAATTCATTATTAATTCAAATCCAATTTTATATGAAAAGAACAATTCTTGCCACGGCATTGATTGCCGTGTTCAGCCTGTTTTCCCTGGCCTCGATGGCACAGGGCACAGTTACGGGGAAAATTGTTGATGCAGAATCAGGCGAATCGCTTGTGGGAGCAAGTGTAGTGCTTGAAGGAACAACTTTCGGATCGGTTACCGACGTTGACGGTATTTTTAAATTTGAAGTTGAGTCCGGTGATCAAACTATCCTGATTTCATACATAGGGTATGTAACACAGGAAATTAATGTAAACATTTCTTCCGGTCAATCCAGAGATCTGGGAACAATTGAGCTTGAACCGGACGCTGTTGGTATTAATGAAGTAATGGTGCTGGCATCGGTAGCTCAAACCCGGAAAACACCGGTTGCAATTTCCGCAATTGAACCACAGCAAATTGCTGAAAAGCTGGGAACTCAGGAATATCCTGAAATTCTGAAATCAACTCCGGGAGTATATGCGACCAAACAGGGTGGCGGTTACGGAGATTCACGTATTAACATTCGCGGGTTCAGCCAGCGAAATGTAGCAGTAATGATTAACGGTATTCCGGTTAACGATATGGAAAACAACTGGGTATACTGGAGTAACTGGGCCGGATTATCTGAAGTAACCCGTTCGATGCAGGTTCAGCGCGGTTTGGGAGCTTCAAAACTTTCCATTGGTTCGGTTGGTGGTACCATTAATATTATTACCAAAGCCACTGAATCCGAAGAAGGGGGAAGCATTTATTCTGCTATTGGAAATGATGGCTACCGTAAAACTTCTTTTACCGCTTCAACCGGTTTGTCGGAAAATGGCTGGGCAATTTCGTTCTCAGGAGCTCACACAAAAGGCGACGGCTGGGCCGATGCAACCCAATTTGAAGGCTGGTCGTATTTCGCAAGTGTTTCAAAACGCTGGACCAACCAGATGCTGACTTTTACCGCTTTCGGTGCACCACAGCGTCATGGGCAACGTTCGGGCACGCAGGGAATACTGGATATTAAAGAACCGGGCAAAGGCCTTCGTTACAATCCCGAATGGGGATACCTCAACGGGCAGGTTTATAATTTAGGAACCAATTTTTACCACAAGCCTCAAATGTCGTTGAACCATTACCTGACTATCAGCGACAAAACCCACCTGGCAACTTCTGCTTATTACTCATTCGGTACCGGAGGCGGAACCGGTAACTTCGGAGAAAACGGAAATGCCTTCTACAACTACTTTACCCCGCTAGGCCAGATTGATATGGACCGCATTGTGCGCGAAAACGTCGAAAACGGAAACGGTGGCTCACTTGCAATATTAAGGGCTTCGCGCAACGACCATAACTGGATGGGGGTACTTTCCAATTTGCAACACCAGTTTAACGATAACCTTGAGTTTAGCGGTGGTATCGATTTGAGGCATTATACCGGAAAACATTTCCGCGAAGTAATTGATTTGCTGGGTAACGATTTTATTTTTGATGATTCAGATGTAAATAATCCGAACAAAATTGCCCGCGAAGGTGATAAAATTGCCTACTGGAACGATGGTATTGTTGCCTGGCAGGGATTTTTCGGCCAATTGGAATATACGACAGGACCGTTGTCATCTTTTATCTCAGGAGCAGTTAACAATACCAGCTACAAACGTGTCGACTATTTTAATTACCTGGACAGTGACCCAATGCAAACTACAGGCGGGGTCAATCACCTGGGATTTGTTGTAAAAGGCGGGGCCAACTATAACCTTGGTGAAAAGCACAACGTTTTTGCCAATGTCGGCTATTTTGAAAAAGCTCCACTGTTTGATGCCGTTTTCATTAATTATTTAAATGAAATTAACGAAGGGGCTAAAAATGAAAGAACCATGGCATTCGAATTGGGTTATGGTATACAGACCAGCAATTTTGCAGCAAATATTAACGCTTACTATACCAACTGGCGCGATAAATTTTTCCGCCGCTCGTTCAGACAGCCTGACGGGGATTTCTATTCAGCTAACATCGAAGGTGTAAATGCCCTTCACAGGGGAGTTGAAATGGATTTCAAATGGAAACCCCTTGAGAACCTCGAATTTCGCGGAATGGCATCGCTAGGCGACTGGATTTGGCAAAATGACCTGGTTGATGTTCCGATTTTTGATGATAACGAGGAGTTACTCGGATACGTTGATTTATTTATCGCCGACCTTAAAGTAGGTGATGCAGCTCAAACAACTGCTGCCATTGGTATGAATTACAATCTGTTTGAAGGGTTTAAATTGGGTGTCGATTACAATTATTACAATGACCTTTATGCTGAATTTGATCCAACCGGAAGGGGAAATGAAGAGGACAGGGGCGTTCAGCCCTGGAAAGTTCCGGCATACGGTTTGTTCGACGCCAACCTGCGCTACGATTTCAAAATCGGAGAATTCGATGCTATCATTTATTCCAATATTATTAACTTGTTCGATACAGAATACATTTCTGATGCCGACGATGGAAGGGACCACGACTGGAGAACAGCACAGGTTTATTATGGTATCGGCAGAACATGGTCGACCGGTTTGAGAGTTAATTTCTAAAAAACGATTATTATGAAAATGAAAAACATATTTTATATAGGTGGTGCTATAGCAGCACTGTTGTTGAATGCCTGCAACCCCATGGAGGACATCAACGAGGAAGTTGAGCAAATTTTGGAGGACCAGGATAAAAAGGCCCTTTTCTTAATCGATAAAAAAGTGGCGCCTGAATCTTATACCCTCACTGAAGAAGACTATGAGCTTTCTTCAAACGAAAGTGTTGCCCAATACCATAATTTTTCCAATTCGGCATTGCCAAAAGATTATCTCCCTGAAATCCTTAATCAAAAATTCTCAGGAGAAAATACACAATCGATGATGGTAACGTACAATTTTTACAATCCACCCTTCGTCGATAAAGAAAATGCCCGGGTAATTGAAGAAGAAGAATACTCTTCTATGGGACAAAATTTTTCAAACTTCAGCGACGAAGATGAAGCTGAAGCTTTAATTGCAGAATTACTCAACCGAACTGATTATGCGGAAGAAAAAGGCGTGGAAATTACAGTTCAGTACACACTTTTTGCAACCAATCAAACACGCTACATCAGAATCAATGCTGATTCTACTGCCGAAGTAGTAGATTATGCCTCTGACGCTGTGGAAGTAACGGACGAGATTTATGAAGCTACCGGAAACGGAACGTATATGAATTTTTATCGCGTGGATAATGCATTGGAAGATCTGAGAGATTATGCTGTTGAAAACGGGCTTGAACCAATTACATACGCTGCGGATGTCTACCAGAATTTTCTGGATGAATATGTTGTCTATATCTATAACGGCGATGAGTGGGAAGTAAGAGAAAGCGTAATTGAAGTTACCGAGGAGCTTAACTATGCTTTGAATGAAGAAGACATTACCCAAAGTTACTGGTGGGCCGATCCTGCTGTTAAAATTACATTATCTTCTGCAGATTACGATTCGAATGATTTAACATCGAGATATAACAACTTTGATTTGCGCAGTGGCCAAACTCCTGGTACTGACAGGGCAAAGTTGGTGGAAATGATTGGGGACATGCTCGATGCAAATTACAATGCCGTAGAGAACCAGCAATACCTTGTTAATTATGCATATTACGATGGCAGCAGTGGTAATGAAACAATCCGTTTGATTAAAGAAAATGGTATTTGGCAAGAATACTCCGAAGAATAATATTTTTAAATAACATATAAAAAAGCCGCAGTTTGCGGCTTTTTTTATGCTTCATTCCCAAACAAATAAAAACTGAAAGGTGTTTTTTTAAAAGATTTAGTAATTTTGCTGCCTTGTTTATTTAAAAGAACATTCAGGGAGAAGTAATATGGAACAGTTGCAGGTTGATCAAATGTTGGAGGAGAAAGGATTTATTGATGAGCCAATTGATCCGAGTATAAAACTGACAGAAGAAATCAATCGGTTAAAAAAAGAGAAAAATGCAGTCATCCTCAGCCATTTTTACGTTGAGGGCGAACTTCAGGATATCGCCGATTATGTGGGCGACAGCCTTGGGCTGGCACAGGCAGCAGCAAACACCGATGCCGAAATGATTGTTTTTGTGGGCGTGCATTTTATGGCCGAAACCGCAAAAATTATCAACCCGCACAAAAAAGTGATTTTGCCCGATTTGAAAGCCGGCTGCTCGCTTGCTGAATCGGCGCCTGCCGATAAATTTGCCGAATTTATTGCCAAATATCCCGA
>JBMCIT010000087.1:0-6081 GCA_048616715.1 Tangfeifania sp.
ATTGAATCAAATAAACGGAACAGTTCAGTATCTGATTCGAAATTCCGAAAAACCATTTTCTGAATCGAATTTTTCTTTTGACAGATTATCGACCCGCCCCATCGAAGGCCCGCGTTTCAGGTAATCGATAAACGGCTCCAGGTCTTTTTTGTCGCCTTCGGCATTCACTAAAACACTTCCGTCGGGCATGTTTTTCACCCAGCCTTTGATGCCGAAATCTTCGGCTTTTTGTTTTACAAACTGACGAAACCCTACTCCCTGAACCCTTCCTGTTATCTTAATTTCGTAGTGTACCATTAATTTTTATGATTTTTTGAATTCATCAACAATTTCGGGTTGAACCAGCGCCCAGATAGAATAAACACCAACAGCAGTGCCCAGCGGGAAATTAAATAAATGAAGCACTGAAATAATCAGCGTAAGAATTCTTGCCCACTCTTTCCGTTTAAACAATCCAATTCCCGCAACCAGGCCGGGAATACTCAGTGAGGTAATTATTATCACCAGAACATTGGCAATAATTGCCAGAATTTTCCGGGCTTCCATTTCCTCCACAAAGCCGACGGTTACATTCAACACTGCAAAAACTATAATCCCGATAATTAATCCTAAAATGCTTAACCCGATGTGAAGGGCCGCAACTACATTGATATGTCTTTCCATAATAAAAGTTGTTTTGTTTAAAATTACAAAAAAGAGCAGAAACAACCTTTTCGAAAAGGAAATAATTAATCTTAACTTTGAACCGGCTTATTTTAACAGGTTTAATCCAATTAAAGAAGGGAATAAATGGCAGCAAATCAACCACTCGCAGAACGGCTCCGGCCCAAAACGCTCGACGATTACATCGGTCAGGAACACCTGGTGGGCAAGAATGCCGTGTTGCGCAAAATGATTGAATCGGGAAATCTTTCCTCACTTATTTTGTGGGGGCCACCCGGAGTTGGAAAAACCACGCTTGCCAAAATAATTGCCAATACGCTCGATCGTCCGTTTCATACACTGAGCGCTGTCAACTCAGGGGTAAAAGATGTTCGCGAAGTGATTGAAAAAGCAAAAAAACAGCAGTTTTTTAACCGCCCGAACCCGATTCTTTTTATCGATGAAATTCACCGGTTCAGCAAATCGCAGCAGGATTCACTGCTGGGTGCGGTGGAAGACGGAACAATCACGCTGATTGGCGCCACTACCGAAAATCCGTCTTTCGAGGTTATCTCCCCGCTCCTTTCGCGCTGCCAGGTATATATCCTGAACCCGCTCGATAAAGAGGGATTGCTGAAGATTGTAGACCTCGCCCTGAAAAAAGATACCGAACTCAAAAAGAAATCCATTACTATTAAAGAAAACCATGCATTGCTGCGCTATTCGGGCGGCGATGCACGGAAACTGCTGAATGTGCTGGAACTGGTTGTCCTTTCAGAAGAAGGAGAAAAAGTAGAAATTACCGACGAAAAGGTGATTGACCGCTTACAGCGAAACCTGGCTTCGTACGATAAAAAAGGCGAAATGCATTACGACATCATTTCCGCTTTCATAAAAAGTGTGCGGGGCAGCGACCCCGATGCCGCGGTTTACTGGCTGGCCCGAATGATTGAAGGCGGCGAAGATGTAAAATTTATTGCACGCCGTCTGCTTATTCTCGCTGCCGAAGATATTGGCCTGGCCAACCCGAATGCGCTGCTGCTTGCACAGAGTACCTTCGATGCAGTGCACCAGATTGGCTATCCGGAAGCGCGGATAATTTTGTCGGAATGCACGATTTACCTGGCAACGTCTCCCAAAAGCAACTCAGCTTATATGGCCATCGACGAGGCCATTTCGCTGGTAAAACGAACCGGTGATTTGCCGGTGCCGCTGCACATCCGCAACGCCCCTACCAAACTGATGAAAGAAATCGGTTACGGGAAAGATTACAAATACGCACATTCGTACGAAGGAAATTTTGCTGAACAGGATTTTCTGCCTGAAAAAATTAAAAAGGAACGTTTGTACCAGCCGGGGAAAAACCCGCAGGAAATAAAAATTCTGGAGCGCCTGCGCAACTGGTGGGGAAAACGATTCTGAACCTAAAAAAACCGGCTACAATAATTGCAACCGGTTTTAATTGTTTTTCTGAATAATTTCTTATTTCGCGTAGCTTACCACCCGGGTTTCGCGGATTACTGTAATTTTAATCTGCCCCGGATAAGTCATTTCATCCTGAATACGTTTTGAAATATCGTACGAAAGCTGTTCAGCTTCCTGGTCGCTCATTTTGTCGGAACCAACAATTACGCGCAGCTCGCGGCCTGCCTGAATTGCATAAGTTTTGGTAACTCCCGGATAGGAAAGCGCCAGGTCTTCGAGGTCTTTCAAACGTTTTATGTAAGATTCAACCACTTCGCGGCGCGCTCCCGGACGGGCGCCTGATATGGCATCGCAAACCTGAACGATTGGCGCCAGCAGTGTTTGCATTTCCACTTCGTCGTGGTGTGCACCAATTGCATTTACAATATCCGGCTTTTCCTTGTATTTCTCAGCCAGCTTCATACCCAGAATGGCGTGTGGCAATTCCGGCTCGTCGTCCGGTACTTTTCCGATATCGTGCAACAATCCGGCGCGTTTGGCTTTTTTGGGATTCAATCCCAGTTCAGATGCCATAATTGCACACAGGTTGGCAACCTCGCGTGAGTGCTGCAACAGATTTTGCCCGTATGACGAACGATATTTCATTTTCCCGATTAAGCGGATAACTTCCGGATGCAACCCGTGAATTCCAAGGTCGATGGCTGTTCGCTTGCCGGTTTCAATAATTTCTTCTTCAATTTGTTTTTTTACTTTACCCACCACCTCTTCAATGCGTGCCGGGTGAATGCGGCCGTCGGTAACCAGTTGATGAAGCGCCAGCCGTGCAATTTCGCGGCGTACAGGATCGAATGCCGAAAGTACAATTGCTTCGGGAGTGTCGTCCACTACAATTTCAACGCCGGTAGCAGCTTCCAGCGCCCGGATATTCCGTCCTTCGCGGCCAATGATGCGCCCCTTAATTTCGTCACTTTCAATGTGAAAAATAGTTACTGCATTCTCCACCGCGGTTTCAGTAGCTACCCGCTGTATGGATTTCACTACAATTTTCTTGGCTTCCTTGTTGGCCGTTTGTTTGGCTTCCTCCATTATTTCGTTCACGTAGGCAATTGCATCCGACTGTGCTTCTTCTTTCAGCGATTCAACCAGTTGTGCTTTGGCTTCTTCGGCTGAAAGACCGGAGATTTGTTCCAGTTTTTCAAGGTTCTGGCGATGGAGTTTATCCAGTTCCTCACTTTTGTTTTCTACCCGCTGCATCTGCAGGTTCAGGTTTTCGCGTATCGCTTCCACCTCTCTCCGGGTAGTTTCAAATTCCTTGGTCTTTTTGTTTAATTCTTCGCGGCGCTGATTTACAGTGTTTTCACGCTGGTTCAGCTTATTTTCGAGCTGACTGATTTTTGCGCTTTTCTCCTGAATAAACTTTTCGTGTTCTGTTTTTAACTGAATAAATTTTTCTTTGGCCTGAAGGATTTTGTCTTTTTTTATGACTTCGCCTTCACTCCTGGCCTCCTCTACAATTCGTTGTTTTTTCGAATCCAATGCCTTGTTCCAGATGACGTAGGCCAATGCCCCGCCTCCCAGAAATCCGGTTGCTACCCCTATTAGTATTTGTATCCAATCCATTTTTCTTTATATTAATTTATTAATAAACGACCCGTAAAAAATCACTTCATTTTAATGAAGTAATTCAATACGGGTCTCTCGATAAATATCTCTAATTCAGTAATTTACTTATTTTCTTCTTTCAAAAAATCTGAAATATCGTCGTTCAAATTCTTTAGCTCATCAATGAAAAGCGACTTATTTTCACGTTCCAGCATTTCTGTCTGATTCAATGCAATTTGAAATGCGGCCATCGCCAATATGTCTTGTGCATCTTTGTCGCGAAACAATTCCCTGTATTTTTGAACTGTTTCATTTACCGTTTTTGCAGCTACCCGATGCTTCTCTTCATCTTTTCGATCGATATTCAGGGGATAAACCCTGCCTTCGATCCTGATATTTATTCTTAATTTGTTCTTGTCCACCAGTCATTACTTATTGAGTAATGCGATACATTTATCAATTTCCCGTACAATTCTGTTTATTTTCTTTCTGGCTTCGTGGTTTTCGTCATTTCCTGACAAAATCCGGTTAGCCATCTCCAAACTATCATTTTTCAGGCCGAGTTCCGTTTTCTCCCTCTCCAGCCGTGCCATTTCATCTTTTAGAAACATCACCTTTTCCTCCAGCAGTTTTTTCTCTGTTTCCAGGTGCCGGAACTTCTGAAACAGCTTTTCTGTATTCGCTTTCAGCTCACTCAGAAGGATACGTTCTTCTTCGGTCATTTTTGCTGCAATTCAGCCACAAAGTTAATATTTTTACCCTATTGTGAAAACGTTTGCAAATTATTGAAAAAAATTAACTCCCGATTCAGCTTATCAGGAAAAATGGATTTATAAATTTGCAATTTTGATAATTATCCTGAAAAACAGTATGAAACAAATAATAATCGTCCTTTTTGTTGCGCTTTCGGTGAATGTTTCCGGTCAAAACGGCTATTATTCCAACCCTGTAAAAATCCCGATGCTTTTAAGCGGGAGTTTTGCCGAACTCCGCAACAATCATTTTCATTCAGGCATCGATATAAAAACACAGGGAGTGACCGGGATTCCGGTATATTCTGTGGCAGATGGTTT
Source organism: Tangfeifania sp. (assembly GCA_048616715.1). GTDB lineage: Bacteria > Bacteroidota > Bacteroidia > Bacteroidales > Prolixibacteraceae > Tangfeifania. The sequence goes on from JBMCIT010000087.1 coordinate 4,743, forward strand.
TATTTCGCGAATTGTGGTTTCGCCAACCGGCTTTGGAAAAGCTATTTACATCGACCATCCAAACGGTACGACTTCGGTTTACGGACATTTAAAAAGTTTCAGGGACGACATTAACGAATATGTAAAAAATATTCAGTACGAGAAAAAAACATTCCGGGTAGATCTGCAAGTACCCGAAAACCAATTCAAAATAAAACAGGAAGAGTTTATTGCAAGCAGCGGAAACACTGGCAGCTCAGGCGGACCGCACCTGCATTTCGAAATTCGGGATACAAAGTCTGAAGAACCACTCAATCCGCTGCAATTTGGGTTTCCGGTAAAAGATAACATTGCACCCAAAATTTATTCGCTGATGGTTGTGCCGTTAGGCAATAATTCGCACACCGATTACAAATCCTCCAAAAAATCATATCCGGTAGTTTTTCACGACGATGCATTTCACCTGAACCACAACCCTATTATTCCGGTTTACGGAAATATTGGCTTTGCCATTCAAACCAATGATTTTTTCGATGAATCGAACAACCGGTGCGGGGTGTATTCCATTCAACTAAAAATCGACGGTGAACTTTACTACTCTTTTAAAATGGACAGGTTTGCATTTTCTGAATCGCGCTACATCAACAGCCACATCGACTATTCAGAATATCAGCGATCGCGGCGCAGGTTCCATAAAACCTGGATCGATCCGGGAAACAAACTTGGCATTTACGAAACATTGAAAAATAGCGGAATACTGGAAGTAAACAAAGAAGGCATTCACCATGTGCGGATAGAATTAACCGACACCTACGGAAATATCTCGGTACTTGAATTTAACATTGAAGGCAAACCGGAAGTGGTTCAGCCAGAGAAAACAGCATTTATCAGAACAATGAATTATAACCGCGAAAACCATTTTCGCTCCAGCGGAATTAAAGCCGATTTCCCGGAAAATGCGTTTTATACCGACATTCCGTTTACCTACACAAAAAAAACAGGAGGAAAGAAGTTTTATTCCGACATTCATGTGGTGCACAATGAATCCACGCCCATTCATGCAAGTTCAAAATTGTCAATAGAAGCAAAAAATATTGCAGAAGATTTAAAATCAAAAGCACTTTTGGTGAAGGTGGATACTATTTCCGGAAAATTTAATTCTGCCGGAGGCGAATACAAATATGGCTGGGTATCCGGCAGTATCAGAAGTTTTGGAAATTATGCCGTGGCAGTTGACACAGTCCCGCCCAAAGTGATTCCGTTAAGCCTGAAAAACAATTCCGAACTTTCGGAGACATCGAGAATCCGGTTTCGGATTTCGGATGATTTGTCGGGGATTGGTAAAATTGAAGGAACCCTC
>JBMCIT010000088.1:0-6009 GCA_048616715.1 Tangfeifania sp.
CTTTCTGCCGAAAAACGTTTCGGGGCATTACTGGCTTTCAGAAATGATTCAATTTTTGCCTCTCCCAGGTCAACAAATTCATCGGCATCCATTTTTTCAACTTCGTCCATGGAAAGTGTCCCTTCTCCATTTTTAGCCTTTTCTTCTTTCACTTTCGGAACGGTGAACAGGTTCATGCTGAAGGAAGGAACTCCAAGATGATAGTACGCCCAAAGTTCGAAAGAACCATCTTTGGCAGGTTCCGGATCGAGATTTTCGGTACTGAAACCTTTTGTTTTCAGGTATTCTTTGTATTCTTCAGAATACTTGCTGTAAAATTTCAAATCCTCTTCCAGCGGGTTGACGGCAGCTCCCAAACCGAACATTCCTGCCACCATTGAAGGAGTTACCTCCATTCCGTCGGGAACGCGTTCTTTCAGCATTTCAATCACTTCATCCATCGAATAGGTTTTGGAAGGATCGACGTCAAACATGCGCGCATAGCGCGACGGAATTTTAATGCGGTCCAGATTTGCTCCGCCTTTCCGGCCACCTTCCGGAGGAACCAGGCAAAAGTTAGTACTTCCAAGTGTGTAAACCATTGCAATTTCGGGGCGGTCGAATATAAACCTCATGATGTTGTATACTTCCGGGGTTTGTCCCGACCATAACCCGGCTTCCTTTTTTTCATACGGAAACAGGTGGGGAAAACCTATCCCGACATTTATTCCACCCGGACCATCTTCGTTATACAGTCCGTCGCCGTCATTGTCGATGCCTTCGGAATAGATTTTATACATGCCGCGCTCGCCTTTTTTTGTGTCGGCACGTTTTAAAATCCGTTCATCTTTTTCAGAAACCACATGTGTACCGTCAATACTTTTTACCCGCATTTGGGTAATGTAGCCGTCGCCGTTTAAATCGTCGAAACCGTCTTCATTAACAGCATCGTCAACATCGTTATTTACTTCAAAATTATTAACAGTGCGGTTGTATTTTATTTCTGAAAAAAATCCTTTGGCTGCGTCGGGATTGGGTTGTGGCATGATGTACCATTTTAAATCTGAAGTATAATCAGCAGAATCGAGCAGCATTTCCGCCAGTTTTAAAGCTCCTTCTGTGGCCAGCGGAATATTTCCTTCGAAATTGGCTCCTACAAAAACAGCCGGAACATCGGTGAGGTTACTGCCAATTTCAAGAATAGAAATTTCTTCACCCCCGGGACTCGATGTGATGGTATGAATTTTCGTTTTCCCGGAATTGTTTTGCTGAAATTGTTTCAGTATTTGCTGCACCTCTTTGCCTGTGTGATATTTGTTAAATGTTATGGCGGTTTGAGCTGCCAGAATTTCGGGAAGTAAAACCAGAAGGCAACCCATAAAAAGATTAAATAGTTTTTTAAGCATATTATAAATTTGAAAATTATTAATAATCCGTTGCTTTTTGAAGTTAAATCTGACTAAAATCCATTGGCAGCAGGAATTTTTTTCGCACTTTACTTACGGTATTGGCGTATTCAGGTTTAACTTTCATTACGTTCCATTCATCGCTTGAAACGAATTTGGCCCAGTTGGCATCGCGTTCTTCCATATCTTTAAACCACAACATGTAGGTAAGTGCCGGCATATAGCGTCCTGCAAGCAACTGCCCGAAAAATACAGGATGTAATCCTACTTTTTCAAACAGGGGCAATTCTTCATCATCGAACATTTTTACTTTTCGGTGGCCGGCATCTTCATTGTAACTTTCATAAGTCCGCAATTCGAACAACCCACGGTTTTCAGAAGGCATTTTAAGTTGTGGAATACCGTCGAAGGCTTCCATTAAAAATGTTTCGTAGCGTTCATAAACCGGCTGGTCGGCAGGCAATTTAAAATATTCCTGTGCGGCATCAAGAAACGTTTTGTCCGATTTCATTTCCTGAACTGCATTCCAGTAATCCTGCGGACTTTTGTGGGCATGCAAAATATAAACTGTTGGCGGGTCTTCAAGGCTGAATTCGCCAAAAGCGCCAACTTTTCCTCCCCGCTTGTTTAAAAAGGGAATAATGGCATTGGTGTAATACTTTTTTAACTGATTTTTTGCACCGCCTCCGGTAAGTTTGAAAACTTTCAATTCATAAAATTCCTTTTCATCCGGTGATACCGGGCTGGCATTTAAAGAACTTGCTGTTAAGGCACTTCCGGCTACAATGGCCGATTTTTTTAAGAATGATCTTCTTTCCATTTTTATTTTATTAGGTTCGTGATCTTTTTATTTTCGGTTAATCCGGGGTAAAGGGCAATCTTTTTCAAATCGTTGGTATTGAGTTGTATTAATTCGTCATCTTCGGGTTGGGGAGTTTGGCTGAAATAAATGTTGTAAACCGCATCGATCGGGACAAGGATTTTACACTTTTCTTCAGGCGGAATGCGAATATCCATAAAATCGCAGTAATTATTTTCATCCCAGTAAACATCAGTGAGCATGTTTACGTAAAGCGTGTCTTTTGATGGATTAATGATTTTCATTTTTTTGAAATCCTGTCCCTGCGGATATAGTCCCAAATCGTAGTCGGTGGCTGCCAGCACAAAAATACTTGTCAGCGTAAGTCCTATATCAGCAAAAACATTCCCCGACCGGTGCTTTCTGAGCTCTTCCTGTCGTTTATGGCTTTGTTTGTCAAACACATATTTTGGTGTACTGCATCCTGTAATGAGCAACAAAATTGTTAATACGACCAGAAAAAAAGAATTCTTTGCCATGAAATTTGTAATTTGAAGTGCCAATATAATAAATCCTGAAATGATTTGGCTTTTGTTCAGCAAACAATATGAAATAAAAAACAGGTATTCAATTAAAATCCGGAACTTTGAAATAATTTGAACTATAAAAATACAACAGAGTTTATACTTTATAGCAAGTGTAGTCGTTTTTAATAAAAAACAAATGTCATGAAAAGGAAATTTTTGTTTTCACTGTTACTAATTGTTTTCTCAACAGCAATTATTGCCCAGCCCACTTTTGATTTGGGATTAAAAGCCGGGGTAAACAATTCAAAAGTAACGTTCAGTAAAGATGGATATACATCAGAATCAATTGTGAAATACCACATGGGTGCTTTTGGCCGTCTCGGTTTTAACAGGTTATTTGTACAGCCCGAAGCCTATTACAGTGCCAAGGGGGGTGAGATGAATGGAAGCGCACTTGACATTTTAACCCGGTTCGATTACAGTACAATCGATGTTCCTATGCTTTTGGGAATAAAAATTATTGATGGGGAACGTGCCAATTTTCGTATTATGGGTGGTCCTGTTTTTGGGTTTTTCACATCGAAAGACATTGACAATAAAGAAATTTTCGATCCGGAATACTATAAAAATAACTATGTGGCCTTTCAATATGGCATTGGTGCTGATTTATTTGGTTTTACACTCGATTTGCGAATGGAAAATACAGCCAGCAAAGTCTATGAGCAATCCAATCCTGATTTTAACGGAAATAATAAAACGTTTATGGTTTCGGTGGGGTATAAGATTTTTTAGCAGATATCCGGTTTTTCCATATAAAAAAAACGCTTGCGGTTTTCCGGGGGCGTTTTTTAGTGTGCTGAAACCACACACCTGAATCCGATGTGCGACATTCCGGTGTCTTCTGTGCTTTTCATTCGCGCTGCTGCCCTGTACCCTGAACAGTAAGAATCATTGCATAAAAATGAGCCACCCCTCATCACCCTTTTGCTGATATTTGGTTCCATCGGGTCGTAACTAATTGTAGGGCCCTGCGGATTATGGGCAGTTTTGTTCGGATCGAATGTTTGATAGTAATCATGATGGTACAAATCGGCACACCATTCCCATACATTTCCGGCCATATCGTACAATCCAAATTCATTTGGCGCGTATTGCCCTACAGGGGCTAATAATTCAAATCCATCCCGCTGCGAATTATAATAGGGAAATTCTCCGTCCCAACTGTTCGCTTTTGGTGTGCCCTGGTTTACCCGTTCAAATCCCCAGGCATAAATGTAATCGTCTTTTCCGCCCCTTGCAGCATATTCCCACTCGGCTTCGGTAGGTAAACGTTTGCCGGCCCACGTTGCATAAGCCACTGCATCTTTCCAACTCACATGAACAACGGGATAATTGTCTTTTCCGTTAATATCACTGCCGGGTCCTTCGGGTTGTTTCCAGTTTGCTTTTCGTACCCACCGCCACCAGTTGGAAACATCATCCAGGTTTACCTGGCTTTCAGTCGGGGTGAAAACAAGCGATGATGCATCAAGTAAACTATCGGCTGGTTTTGCTGTGCCTGGTGGCAACTGCTTTTTAAACTCCTCCCAGTCGATATTCTTTTCGGCAGTGGTTACATAACCGGTTGCTTCGACAAACTCCCTGAACTGTGCATTGGTAACAGGGTGCGGATCCATAAAAAAACTGTTTACTTTAACCGGATGCACCGGATATTCATCGGCCCTGGCAAACCGGTCGTCGCGTGCTCCCATATTAAAAGTACCACCCGGAATAAAAATCATGTTTTCAATTTCAGGTTTGGCTTTTCTTTGTGAATCTGTATTTGGAGTTGCAGCCTGTTGTTCTGCACCGGCAGTTAAATTCAGTTTTTCAGGAACAGCACATGTACATGCCACTTCAGTTCTCTTTTTATCATTTCCCGCATTCGATTCCTGTTTTTGGCTGTTGCTGCAAGCGGCCGAAGCAAGAAAAATTGTTAACAGAAAAAATAGTTGGATTCGCATCTTTGCCAGTATTTATTGAAATAAAGATATTTTATTCTTTTAATATTTCAAAAAAACAGAAAAGTTCTGAAACTAAAAAATGTTTTAAGTATCGATGGGCGTTTTTTTTGTTTTTATCGTTTTCTTTTTAAACCAGTTTTTCGGGTTCATTTGTTTTTTATAGCGGGTGAATAATTCTTTGCCAACCAATAATCCTCCCGACCAAAAAACGATTTCCATCAGAACGAGGCTGGCAGTAGAGGCAATTATTTTTGTTTTTGTGGGTAAATCGAGCATCGGAATAACAAATGTTGCTGCGAAAAATACTCCTGAAAATACCATCAGGAATACGCCCAGTTTTATCTGCCAGTTTTTCTTTTTCATTTCAAATGAATTTCTGTTATAAACCGGGAAAAACTGATTTTGTTTTTGGAGATTAAAAAAGGGCGTCCGAAATTTTCAGATACCCTTTTATGCAAATCATAATTATAAACCTAATTCAATCTTTTTCCTGCCCAGTTTATGGCGTTTTTAATGTGTTCAATAATTAGTTCATCCTGAAAAGCTTCGTGGGTGTGTCCGAAAACGGTGTAAAACGAACGCATTCCATTTTCTTCATTCCACCAGATGAGTGGATGATCTCCCATTTTCCAGTCGTCGTTTTTTGCTTTTTTAACGCTGCTCTCGTCGAGCGAGGCCAGCACGTTCACATTCGGTCGTGGGTTTTCTTTAAAGGTGTACCATTCATCAAAAGTTGTGTACGATTCCATTCCTTTAAATGGTTCCATTGCCGGATGATTGTAATCTTCAAAAACCACTGTGCCTTCCTGTGCCGGCGGATGCGTTTTAAAATAGCCGCCAACCAGGTTGCCGTAAAAAGGCCATTCATATTCAAAATCGGCGGCAGCATGAATGCCGACAAAACCTTTCCCGGATTTCATAAACTCTTCAAAAGCTTTTTCTCCGGGCTCATCAATTGCATCGCCTGTGGGGTTCAGAAAAACTGCCACATCGTAATTATCCAGTATATCTTTTTCAAAAAGGGTAGAATCTTCGGTAGCAGTAATTACCCAGTTTTGCCCCGGGCTTAAATCAGACAACATTTTTAAACCGGAAGAAATGGAAGCATGCCTGAATCCGTTTGTTTTGGAAAATATAAGAACCTGGAGTGGCTCTTTGTATTCCGTATCATTTTGTGCTGCACAACTGAATGTGAAACAGATAACAACTGTAAATAAGAAAAAAAGCTTTGTTTTCATCGATACATTAATTTAGATTTTGGTTACAATTTTAAGAAAATTCTTTCAGGTGATAAG
>JBMCIT010000089.1:0-5960 GCA_048616715.1 Tangfeifania sp.
CCAAAACTCTTCGTTCGGTTTGTGCAGTTTGTTGCTTAGTAAAAATGCAAGGGGTTTGGTCCGGTCGTTATGTTCCAGCACAATTTTTACAATTGCAATTGCCGGAATGGCAAGAATAATACCTGATATTCCCCACACAAAACCACCCAGCAAAATGGAAAGCAACGCCACGAGCGGGTTAATGGAAACGCTGGTGCCTATTACATTGGGTGTGATTATATTCCCTTCAATCTGCTGAATTACCGCATACATTCCCACTACTGCCACAGGTTGCCACCAATTGTCGGCTGTAGCCAGTGCGTATAAAAAAGGGAGCAGGCCGCCAAGGAAGGTCCCGATATATGGAATAACTGCCAGAAAAGCTGCCATTATTCCCCAGAAAATGGCATATTTGATACCGATAATCAGCAATCCCACACTGTTCAGTACGGCAAGAATTCCAATTACCATCAGCAAACCATATAAATATTTTTGAATGGTCTTCTGAATTTTATGGAGTATGTCTTTTAATTCATCCCGGTTTGATTTGGGTGACTGGATAAGGATAAAATGATTAAAGTTCCTTTTGTACCAGAGCATAAAAAAGACAAAAAGCAAAGTCATGAACAGGTTGAAAATAAAAGTGGTGGATGAGGAAATACCTTTTTGTATAAAACTCATGGAGTTGTCGGCAAGCTGTGGGATGTTTTCCTGTAAATCGGATTTGTTCAGGTTCAGGTTCGCATTCAACCAGTTGAGAATTTGTTCCAGTCCCTGGCTGATTTTTCCGGTAATATCGGGCAGGTTATTTATAATGCTGGTAAACTGAACCGAAAAAACGGTTACGATAATTCCAAGTCCGATGGTTATACTCAACAATGTGACCAAAATAGCCGGAATTTTATATTTTATAAGTCGCTCGAAAAAGTCGCAAACCGGTTGGAGCATCACTGTGAAAAGAATTGAAAAAGTAAGCGGACCGAGGATAAACTTCCCTTTATCGAGTACAATGTATCCCAGGACTATAATAACAAAGACAGAAGCAAGGCGGTGAAAAGAAATAGTTTTTTGTTCCATTCCGGTATTATTTATTGATGGTTAATTAATCAAATTTTATTTTTCCGAAAAATTCCGGGCGGTGATAATCGGGTTGTTCAGTTTTTACCGGGTTCCAGGTTACAAAGTGCGGAACTGAAGTGTCATCGCCACATTTGTAAAAATTTCCTTTGGCTTTTACTTTTTCCAGGGTATCGATAAAATTAAAAGAGAAACAAGCCAGCGGTATCCGCACCATTAATTCCCAGTTAAATTCGCCTGTTTTTTCCTCAAACGGCAGCCTGCCAAGCGATGGTTTTGTTTCAATTTTATGAATGATTCCCGGGTTGACATATTTCCGTTCGTTTCTTTCCGGTCCGTAAGCCAGGTGAATGGTACCAATTCCGTTAAATTCAAAATTGTAATAATTGGTTCCGTCAAACGAAATAAAAAATTCCACGCAACTGTCTTTATATACATCGCCGTTTGTTTTGGTTTCCCTGGCCAGAATGTGTTTCTCGTGAACATAAAACTTTAGCCAGATTTCGTTGTTTGAATGGGCCATCCGAAACTGTACTTTCGGTTTGTACGGGTAATTTTCCCAGTTTATTTTATCAATGTTTTTCAGCTCGGCCCTGTTTTCAAGAAGTTGCCCTGCTTCGTTAATGTCAACTGTTTTATCTGTATCAATTTTAATTACTGTTAACTCTTGCATTTTCTTTTTTTGTAAAGATAAAAAATTGAAAAATGGGTACGAACAATTTAACCTAAACATTATAAAATTATTTCCTGTTTTTAAGGCTGCACTGGTTATATTTGAGGTTCTTTTTAAATGAATCTTTTTCAATGGCCAATACAGAATTCATCATAGTACTTACCCAGCACCGTTTTTTGGGAAACGTTTTTTATCCTTACATCATCAGCGAGAAGGATAATTTTTACACCATTGAGCGGCACCTGAAAAAACGGGATTTGGAAAATCCTGAACTCAGTTTTAAGCCATATGAAAAGGAGTTGGTGGAAATCATTGAAAAGTACAGCGATGAAAACCTGTTCAGGCGGTTCTCCCGTGCAGGAAATGTTTCTGATTTTTTTGCCGGGCTGAAAACCGAATTTTTTGAAAAACAGGTTATTCCGTTCATCGAAAAAAATATGTTCCGGGTAGTTTCCATTTTAATGCTGAGCCCGGTGCGGCTTTTCAGTAAGCAGGTAAAATATTCAAATCTTTACGATGAAGATGAAATTAAGGTCCAGTCGCTGTTTGCCCGGCCGGTATACTATTTCACACGAACAGAAACTGAAACGCGCTACCGGTTAAAAGTTTTTCTGAACGGTACCGAAATTCCGCTTCAGAACCGGAACATAAAGGTTATTACAAACGATCCGTGTATGATTATCCACCGCAACCGGCTTATTGCTTTTGAAAACCTGAATGCCAAAAAGCTGATGCCGTTTTTCGAAAAAGAGCAGATTTCGGTGCCCAACACCATCGAAGATAAATATTACCAGGGTTTTATCCGTAAAACCATTCGCAATTTTGAAGTAAAGGCCGAAGGATTTGATGTATTGGAGGGAGCAGCTAAAAAATCAGCGGTTTTAACGCTGGAGCACAACCTGAAAATGGAACCCTGCCTTGTTTTACGCTTCAGTTACGAAGGTGAAGTTTTTCTTCCGAACGACAAAAAAGAGGTAACTGTTCTGTTGAATAAAGAAAACGGCCGGTATGTTTTCAGGAAAATCCGGCGCGATTTTTTATGGGAGCAGTCAGTTCAAACTGAACTGGCAAATACCGGGTTAATTGAAAAGAATGGCTATTTTATACTTTCGGGAATGGATCAGCTCGAAAATGAAAATGCACTCTATTTCCTGGTAAACTGGATAAATAAACACCAACAGGAGCTAAGGGAAAAGGGGATCAGACTGAACCAGGACAAGCTGGAAAAGAATTATTTTACCGGAGAACAAAACCTCGAGATTCATGCCAAAAACCGCGACGACTGGTTCGATGTTTACGCCACAGTTCAGTTTGGCGAATTCCGAATCCCGTTTATCAAACTTAAGAACCACATTTTAAACGGTATCAGGGAATATGAACTTCCAAACGGCGAAATTGCAATCCTGCCCGAAGAGTGGTTTGCACAATATAAGTCGCTGATGCCTTTTGCACAGGGAAAAGGAGAGAAGCTTCAGTTTGAAAAACACCACTATGCTTTGTTGAGCAAGGTATTGAAACCCGCCGATAAACCGGAGGTTGAAAAGTTCAGGCAACTGAGCAAAAACAGGAAGAAGGTAAATCTTCCGGAGGGTTTGAAAGCCACTCTGCGAAGCTACCAGGAGGAAGGATTTCAGTGGATGGCCGGGCTGCACCAGAACGGGTTTGGCGGCTGTCTGGCCGATGACATGGGACTGGGAAAAACACTCCAGACCCTGGCGCTGCTGCTGAAACTCAAACGTCCGAAAAGAGATGTAAAAATTCCGCAACCTTTAAACGGCGGGCAACTCCAATTATTCGGTACAGAAGAAACAAGGGAAGAAAACATTCAGCCGGCAAGTTTGATTGTGCTTCCTACTTCGCTGGTGCACAACTGGGAAGCCGAAATCAGAAGGTTTACGCCATCCCTTAAAGTATACAAACATGTGGGAATTCAGCGTAAAAAGGAAGACGAACTGGGCCGGATGATCCGGTTTTACGATATCATCCTGACCACTTACGGAACGGTGCGGAATGATTCGGGATTTCTTTCGGGGCAGGAGTTCTTTTACCTGATTCTCGATGAAAGCCAGTACGTTAAAAATCCGTCATCAAAAACCTACAAATCAATTCTGAAACTGAAATCGGAATACCGGCTGGTACTCACCGGCACACCCATTGAAAATTCGCTTTCGGATTTGTGGTCGCAGATGAACTTTTTAAACAGGGGCATGCTCGGCAACCTGGCTTTTTTCAGGCGGTATTTCATTACACCCATCGAAAAACGTAACCGGCAGGAAGCTCAGGAAAAACTGCAAATCCTGATTCGCCCGTTTATTCTGCGGCGAACCAAGGAAGAGGTGGCCAAAGATTTGCCGCCACTTATGGAGCAGGTCATTTTTTGTGAAATGACCGAAAGTCAGCAGAAAACCTACGAACGCGAAAAATCGGTTATCCGTAATTCCATTCTCGACAGTATTGAAGAGAACGGGGTGAATAAATCGGCGATGATTGTTTTGCAGGGGTTGACAAAATTGCGGCAACTGGCCAATCATCCCAAATTGCTCGGTGAGGAAAAAGAAACGGAATCGGGAAAGTTTGAGGAAATTTTTCTGATGCTCGAAAACCTCGTGGCTGAAAAACATAAAGTGCTGATTTTTTCATCGTTTGTAAAACACCTGGAACTGCTGAAAGAGCAAATCGAAAAAAACAACTGGAAATACAGCCTGCTGACAGGACAAACTTCGCATCGCGAAAAAGTGATCAGCCGGTTTCAGAATGAACCGGATAACAGGATTTTTCTGATTTCGCTGAAAGCGGGTGGGGTAGGTCTCAACCTTACCGGCGCCGATTATGTGTTTATCATTGATCCGTGGTGGAATCCGGCAGCCGAAAACCAGGCCATCAGCCGGGCGCACCGCATCGGGCAAAAAAGGCATGTTTTTGTTTACAGGTTCATCACTGAAAATTCCATCGAGGAAAAAATCCAGAAACTTCAGGGCCGTAAAAATTCACTGGCCGATAAATTTATCAATTCCAACAATCCGCTGCAGGAAATTACCAAAGAGGAGATTCTGAACATTCTGAAGTAGTAATCCGTAAAGCGGCTTTGAGCTGCTTGACGGATGAATCTTACAAAGAAATAATCTCACTGATTTCAATCCAGCTCTTGTCAATTTTGTCTTTTTTGGTGTAAGCTTCTTCCAGCGGAGTGTAAACAATATCGTTGTGAACGCGCCCCACCATCACGCCGTGCTTATCGGTAAGCAGTGCATAAACGGCTTTGTTTCCCAGCAAACTGGCCAGTACGCGGTCGTTGCAGGTAGGATTGCCGCCGCGTTGAGTATGCCCCAGCGTTGTTACGCGGGTTTCATAATCGGGCAGCCTTCTTTTAATTTTACCGGCTATTTCTTCGGCACCGCCCTCTTCATCGCCTTCGGCCACAATAATAATTCCCGAGGTTTTTTCTTTACGCCGTTCCATTTCAAGGTAATTGCAAACCTCTGCCAGGTCGGTCCTGGTTTCGGGCAAAAGCGTAACTTCGGCGCCGCTGGCAATAGAGGTGTTTAGCGCAATAAAACCGGAATGGCGGCCCATTACTTCCACAAAAAACAGCATGTTGTGCGATTCGGCAGTGTCCCTGATTTTATCTACTGCCTCAATAGCAGTGTTAACGGCCGTGTCGAAACCGATGGTAAAATCGGTGCCGTAAATGTCATTATCTATGGTGCAGGGAATTCCGACAACCGGAAAACCAAATTCCTTTTCCAGCAAATCGGCACCGCGGAACGAGCCGTCGCCGCCGTTAACTATCAAAGCATCGATTCCTGCTTCTTTCAGGTTATTGTATGCCTGCCCGCGGCCTTCTTTTGTTTTAAACTCCGGACAACGCGATGATTTCAGAATGGTACCTCCGCGCGACAGGATTTTTGAAACCGTATGCGATTTCATTTCAATAAAATCTTTGTTGAGTAATCCGGAATAACCATTTCTTATTCCAATCACTTCCAGTTTGTTGTATACGGCTGTACGAACAATTGCACGGATGGCTGCATTCATGCCCGGAGCATCGCCACCTGAAGTTAATAAGGCTATTTTTTTGATTTTATCGTTTTTTACCTGCATCGTTTTCTTTTTTATTTGTTGAAATTTAGCGTTTCCTGCCTTTTTTGTTCCGTACATAAATCAGTTTGAATTTTCCGCGGGAACTGTCACGCTGGTCGATTTCAAATTTCCCGATGGAATCGATAAGGGG
>JBMCIT010000090.1:0-5944 GCA_048616715.1 Tangfeifania sp.
ACCTGGGATTTTGAAAATCATGTTGGCGATAAATACATTGTACTCTATTTTTATCCGGCTGCCATGACGGGTGGCTGCACGGCACAGGCCTGTTCCTATCGCGATTTGAGCAGCGACCTGGAATCGGAAGATGCGATGGTAGTTGGTGTGAGCGGCGATAATGTGGAAGGGTTGCAGATTTTCAAAAAAGCGCACAACCTGAATTACACGTTACTTTCGGATGAATCGGGAGAAATTGCATCACTTTTCGGAGTCCCGGTCCGGGAAGGCGGGACCATTGCCCACGAAGTAGATGGAAAAGAAATTGAACTGGAAAGAGGGGCCACAGCCAGCCGCTGGACGTTTATAATTGATAAGAACGGCAAAGTGGTTTATAAAAACGAGGATGTGAATGCCACAAAAGATACCGAAGAGGTATTGGGTTTTTTAAAAGAACAACACTAATCGTCGAGCATTTTCTTCGGAAGTTCTTTTGAAGTTCTGGCTCCCAATACTTTTAACTTTTCGGCAGATCGGACCAGGTTGCCGCGGCCTTCAGATATTTTATTCATGGCATCGGTATAACTGTTTTGGGTGAGCCGCAGGTTATTCCCGATTTTTTCCATATCGCCAATAAAACCCACAAATTTATCGTAAAGTGCCCCACCCTGTTTGGCAATTTCCAGCGCGTTCCGGGTTTGATTTTCCTGCTGCCAGATGGAAGCAATGGTCCGCAACGTGGCCAGCAAAGTCGACGGGCTAACAATTACCACTTTCTGGTCCCATGCAAAAGAAAAAAGTTCCTGGTCTTCCTGAATGGCCAGGCTAAATGAGGATTCAATGGGCAGAAACAGCAATACAAAATCGGGGGAGTTCAGTTTTTGTGCGGTTTGGTAATGTTTTTCGCTCAACCCTTTGATATGTGTTTTTAAACTAAAAAGATGTTCTTTTACGTGCTTTGCCCGGTCCTCATCGGTTACTGCATTCACCGCGCGCTCATAGGCAATCAGTGAGACTTTTGAATCGATAACGATGTGTTTGTTATCGGGCAGGTTTATCACCACGTCGGGCTGAATTCGGCGTCCATCGCCGGTTGAATCACTGAATTGTTTCTGGTAACCGTTTTCGCCTTCATTCAGTCCTGAGCGCTCAAGAATGCGTTCCAGTACCACCTCGCCCCAGTTTCCCTGTTTTTTTACATCGCCTTTCAGGGCTTTGGTCAGGTTGCCGGCTTCCTCGCTGATGCGTGCATTCAATTCGTACAGTTTTTTCAGTTCGGCACGCAAATCAGTCTGGTCTTTTAAACCTTTCTGGTAAGTGTCGTCTACTTTCTTTTCAAAAAGCTGCAGTTTTTCTTTGAGCGGGTTCAGCACTTCGCCAATGTTTTTCTGGTTGGCGGCAGTAAATTCCTTGCTGTTTTCTCTCAGAATTTTACCGGCAATGTTTTCAAATTCAGTGGTGAATTTTTTCTGGATTTCTTCCAGTTCGGCTTTTTGTGTTTCCAGCTTTTCCCGCAAATTCATGTATTCGGTTTTGGCTTTTTCAAGCCGGGCCACCAAATGGGTATTTTCTTCGCGGACTTTGTATAATTCAGCTTTCCATTCTCCGGCGTCGGTTTTTTGGGTGTTGTACCTTTCTTCCCAGAGGAATTGCTGTTTTTCGGCCTCGTTTTTCTGTGCCTCCAGCAACCTTTCATTTTCCAGAAACTCATCTTTCAGTTCCTGAATTCTTTTCCGGTTTCTTAAACTGAAATACAAAAAAGCAGTCAGGCCGCCAGCAACCAAACCGATTACAAGGAATAAAACATCCGTTTCCATTTGGAAAATTTTGTAAGATTATGAATGGCAATTTACCTAAAACTTACCATTCTGCAAGGTTTTACCGATACAGAAAACCTACCACTTATAAACAATGGAATTGATATTCATTCCTGCACCCACTGAACAGAAAACCACATTATCGCCGGGATTGATATCCTGGTTCTCCATTTTTCCTTTGAGCACCATATCCAGCAAAGTTGGAACTGTTGCCGTAGACGAGTTTCCCAGTTTGCGGATGTTCATTGGCATAATTCCATCCGGAATATCCTTTTGGCCATAAAGTTTAAACACGCCGCTTAAAATGGCTTCGTCCATCTTTTCGTTGGCCTGGTGAATAAATATTTTTTTAACATCTTTCAAATCCAGGCCGGCATTTTCGAGGCTCTCCTTAACCACACCTGGAACCGTTTTAATGGCATAAATATATAATTTATGACCTGCCATTTTCACCCAAAGTTCGTTGCCTGTCAATTCCGGGTTGTTCGATCTGCCGAGTGTCAGCAGGTTGGCATAAGTTACCGAATCGGAACGGCTTGAATGTGCCAAAATGCCAATGGGTTCTTCACTCTCAACCGCTTCCACAATTGCAGCCCCTGCACCGTCGGCATAAATCATTGAGTCACGGTCGTGTGGGTCGGAAATGCGTGAAAGTACATCGGCACCCACAACAACTCCCCGCTTCATAAAGCCGCTTTTAATATAGGCATCGGCAACAATCATTGCCTGTGTCCAGCCGGGGCATCCCGAAATTACATCGTGACAACTATTTTCCGGGTTTTTAATGTGCAGTTTCATTTTTACTTTATTTGCCAGTCCCGGGAGGATATCGGTGCGCACATTTCCTTCGTGAATGTCGCCAAAATTGTGGGCTACAATAATAAATTCAAGGCTTTCTTTATGGATACCGGCCGATTTACAGGCCTCTTTAACTGCCAGCGCGGCAATATCGGAAGTCACCTGATCTTCGGCAACATATCTCCGCTCCTCGATATTTGTTATCTCATGAAACTTTTGAATAATTTCTTCATTCGTTTTGTCAAAAGCCTTTTTTGTGGATGGATCGTAAAATGTATAATCCAGAAAATGACTGTTTTTTATTCGTTTTGGCGGAAGATAACTTCCGGTTCCTATAATTCGTGTGTAAATCTCCTTTGCCATAATTTCCAACTTCTCAACTAATCACAATTACTGAAATCTTTTTAATTTAAACTGTTCGCCATCAAATTCGCCATAAGAAAAGCTTGTAATCCAGTCGCCCAGCAATATGAAACGGGCCCCATTTTTCAACTCTTCATTGGCCATCTGATGACGGTGCCCAAATATAAAATAATCTGCCCACTCCTTCTCTAAAAAGTTTTGGGCAAATTTATACATACTTTCATTCTTAACTTTAAATTCTTCTTTTCGGTCGATTTTAGACAGCCGGCTCGACTCTGACCAGCGATGTGCCAGGTTAAATGCAAAGTTGGGATGAAGCCTTGTAAAAAACCACTGCAACTTCCGGTTCATAAAAACCTTTTTCAGGAAAAGATATCCTTTATCATCGGGATCGAGGCCATCGCCATGGGCCAGGAAAAACTTTTTGCCTTTAATTATGGTTATCATTTCTCTGTGGTGTATGGTGAGTCCTATCTCTTCGGGCAGATAATCGAACGCCCACAAATCGTGGTTGCCTGTAAAAAAATGAACCGGAATTCCCCGATCGGCCATATCGGCAAGCCGCCCCAGTACACGTGTAAAACCCCGTGGCACCACCTTTTTATATTCGTACCAGAAATCGAAAATGTCGCCCATCAGATAGAGGGCCTCCACATCTTCAGCAATTAAATCGAGCCATTTCACAAAAAGCTGCTCGCGCTCACGGTTATTATGTTTCAGGGCCGGGGCCCCAAGGTGAACATCGGAAACAAAGTATATTTTTCCTTTTTCTGCCAAATGATCTTTTTAAGTTATTTTTTGTATCCGGTTTTAATTTAACAATTTTGAGAGAGCATTGTCGAGTGCCGGTCCTTTCAAATTTTTTGCAATAATTTCCCCCTCTTCATTCAGAAGGTAATTAAACGGAACCGATTGAACATTATAAGTTCGCGCTGCCTGTTTACTTCCTTCCATATCGCCCACATTTG
Organism: Tangfeifania sp.; assembly: GCA_048616715.1. GTDB lineage: Bacteria > Bacteroidota > Bacteroidia > Bacteroidales > Prolixibacteraceae > Tangfeifania. The sequence continues at coordinate 3,926 of JBMCIT010000090.1, forward strand.
TCCAGGCGAGTTGATCCTGATCGATGGCATCCACCCATTCAATGCGGTTATCGTCCACACTTACCTGGTATATTTCAAATCCTTTTTTATGGTATTTATTGTAAGCTTCAACAAGGGCCTGGTTAAAGATGCGCGAATTGCGGTCGAGCGCCGACCAAAACTGCAGCAATACCACTTCTCCTCTCAACGAGGAGAGTGCAACCTCCTCGCCTTCAGGAGTTGGCAGCACAATATCGGGGCTGTTTTCTCCCTGCTCCTGAATCAGTTTCCTAACCTGCGCATTTTGTTCTTCCTGCAAAAGCTGTATGGTGTTCTGATACAATGCTTTTACATGGTGCGACTCCGGATAAAATGAATTGAGTGCGGAAGCCGCTATGCGCATGGTCTGTAAATCGTTAATGACATAGGTTTGCGGATCGAATTTCTGATAAAGTGCCAGCACGCTGGCCATCGAGAAAGGATTGTTCATTACAAATTCTTTTGAGAATTCACGTTGTTTTTCCTTTATCCGTTCTGCTTCCTGGTTCCACTGCTCCCTCCTTTGGGCATAATCGGGATTCCCACGGTACAAATTATGAAGTGCCCGCAACGAATCAAGTTTGTGCTGTGTATCATTAAGATGATCGGTGAGTTCCTTTACCAGTAAAGAACCCAGCGAGCCTTCAACCCGGTAATCGCGTTCGAAATTAACCGCATCGGCATTTACCTCAATGTGGTCCAGTGAATCAATCAGGAGGGTAATAAATTTGTTATCGGAAAGTTTTAAAAGATAATAGGCGGGATGATCGGTAACTCCCTTAAATTTAAAGTTTCCATCGTCTTTAATTTTCATGGAGTCGAGCGGTTGAGTGGATGAAACCAACAATTTTTCAAAATAAATGGTTTGTCCTTCGGCATGCGAAACATTACCGCTTACCGTAAACTGATTCTCCTTCTTACTGCATCCGGCAACAATCAATCCTGCAAAAAATCCTGTAATTAATAACCTGCTGATTTTCATACCTGCTTATCTATTAAAGGCCGTAAAATTAACAAATTCCGATGTTTCAAAAATAACAATCGACGAAAATAACATATTTTAAAGATTTTGGGATAAAGTTTTTTTTCACAGCTTTGTGGACGGATTATTCATCAAAAAAATTTATGTTAGTTGAACAGCAAAGTTAAAAGAGTGAAAGTACACCACAACATAAACAGTTTTAAGGCCCAAAACCCGGTAATCACAATTGGCACTTTCGACGGCGTTCACCTTGGTCATCAGAAAGTTATAGAACGACTGAAGGACTATGCAAAAAAATACCGGGGCGAGTCGGTTATTTTTACTTTCTACCCGCACCCCCGGCTTGTTACAGCGCCCGACGAAGGAAACCTGCGACTGCTTACAACGCTCGAAGAAAAAAAAGCACTTTTTGAGAAAGCAGGCATCGATCACCTCATTGTTTACCCGTTTACCAAATCATTTTCTGAACTCAGCTACAAAGAATTTGTAAAAAATATCCTGGTTGATAAAATCAATACCCGCTGCCTGGTAGTGGGTTACGACCACCGGTTTGGGAAAAACAGGGAAGGTGGTTTTGAATACCTGAAAAAATGCGCGGAAACTTATAATTTCGACATTGAAAAACTGGATGCCCTCCTGATGGACGAATCAAATGTAAGCTCCACAAAAATACGCGAATCGCTGGAGGAAGGGAACATTGCACGTGCCAACCGCTATCTGGGCTACCGTTTTACATTGCACGGCACCGTGGTCGAGGGGGAACGGGTAGGCCGCAAAATCGGGTTTCCCACAGCAAACATCGAAGCATCGGACGTGCATAAACTCATACCTGGCTATGGTGTTTATGCTGTTGAGATTAAACTGAATGGTAAAAATTATAAAGGGATGCTGAACATCGGTACCCGGCCTACTTTTAACAACAACGCCGACAACCGCAGCATAGAAGTGCACATTTTCAATTTCTCGGGCGATATCTACAACAAGGAAATTACGTTGATTTTTGCAGGAAAAATCAGGGC
>JBMCIT010000091.1:0-5940 GCA_048616715.1 Tangfeifania sp.
ACTAATACTTTTTTTAAGAAATTGGTCTTTTTAAGGTGGAAATGGCAGTTTCCACCTTTTTTCTTTTTAAGATGAGTTGTTGTAGCTTTTCATAGTTTTCATAGTTTATTAGTTTTAATAATAAAAATCAATTTCATTAAGGGGCTGTAATTGTCAGCACCCTTGTTTTCCGGTCGAATGAATACTCAATTGGGGTAGTTGCTTTAATCAGTTCCAGTACTTCGCTGAAAGATTCCATCTCAATGGTCCCGGTGTATTTTAGGTTTTTAATACGTTCGTCTTTAAGTTTGATATCTACGTTGTACCATCTTTCCAGCCGGGTGATCATATCCTGAAGCGGCTCGTTTCTGAATATCAGTTTTCCCTCTTTCCACGAGGTAAACACTTCTGTGTCTACTGTTTGTGTAAAGAATGTTTTTGAATTATAAATTACCTGTGAACCGGGATCTAAAATTGCTTTTTTGCCCGCCGGATTGGTAAATGAAACCGATCCGCTTTCGAGGGTGGTTACAAAAGTTTCACTTTTATAGGCTTTCACATTAAAACTTGTTCCCAGCACTTCAACATCGCCAAACGAAGTTTTTACAATAAATGGTTCTGTTTGCTTTTGCACCTCGAAATAAGCTTCTCCTTCGAGTTCAACAATACGCTCTTCTTCAAACCGGTCGGGATAACTAAACGAAGTTCCGGAGTTTAGCCACACTGTGGAGCCATCAGGAAGGGTGAAACTTGTTTTCCCGCCGTAGGGGGTGTTGATATTTTGAGTAATTATTTCGGGAATTTGCGACTGTACATAAAAAACCGAGCCAATAACCAGCCCGATGAGCAATACAGCAGCGGCTGCAAGAAGGGCCCGGTAAAGTTTTATGGTTTTTTGCGAAGAGGAAGATTCTTTAATGGCAATCTGGTGATGAATGGAGTCAAGCACTTTTGGGTTTGGTTTTATGGTTGGTTCTTTTTTCAGGCCGTCTTTCCAGTTTTTTAAAAGCAAACCGTCGATGTAGGGATTATTTTCGGCTTTTTGAATGAATTTCAGCACCTTCCGGTACTCCTCCGGGGTGCATTTTCCCTGAATATATTTATCGAATAAATCTTTCATTTATATCTTTTATCATATAGTGATACGCCCATTAAGCAGATAACCCCTGCTCAATTGTGAAAAAAATTAAAAAAATAATGAGATGTAGAGAAGTGTGAAAAGGTCGAAACCTTTTAATTGCTCGCGTATATACCTGAGGGCATGCAGCATGTGGTCTTCAACTGTTTTTACCGAAATCCCCATTTTTACCGAAATTTCTTTGTACGAAAGTCCTTCCTCGCGGCTCAAACGAAAAATTTCTTTTCTTTTTTCAGGAAGATTATCGATTATTTTATCCGTTTGCTTTTTCAGGTCTTCGTATTCAACCTCCGAGTTTAAAACCACTTCTGCCGTAGCCAGATGCTGCACCCTGGTTTCAAATTCATTTTGCCGGGTTTTTTCGCGAAAATAGGATAAAATGGCATTTTTTGTGATGGTAAAAATCCAGGAATTGAATGTTTCCACACTGTTGATTTTTCGCCGGTTCAGCCATATTTTTACAAATACCTCCTGCAAAAGATCGTCAATGTCGTCTTCAACCTTTAAAAAACCTTTTGAAAAGCCGTATAAACGGGGATAGTAATGCTGGTACAACTCATCCAGCGCTTTCTTATCGTCTTTTCCCAGTCCTTTTACAATTCTATTTAATCCTTCGTCAGACAACATTTTTCATTAATTCCATGCTAAATTAAAAAAAGAATCCAATAGAAGCCAACTTCAAATGAAACACGCGTATTCCCGGCAAATATAAAAACAGATAAAAATGTTGCCATCCTGCATTGACTTGCATAAAAAAAGACACATCTCATTTTCAAGAGGTCATTCTGTGCTTTTTTGTCAAACACAAATTATTACTTTTGTGACTTACCTGAAAAATCGATGAAATGAACAGTACATTTGCCAGAACCAATTACCACCTGCAATCGGTAAAAACAGGAAATTTTTTTGATGATACCGGCTGGTTGCTGGACGCACCAAATGAAAAAGATCCCACTTTGATTCGGGCTATTTATAAAAATAAGCAACTTGGCGTAAAAGACGATTCGTGGGGTTTGTACAAGTTTGCCGACTGGTTGCCAATATCAAGAACACTCAAAGGATCATCGGCGCCGGTGACTTACAAAAGTGAAGGACTGGCCAAAGAACTCGGGTTAAAAAACCTCTGGATTACTTTCAGCGGCTACTGGCCCGAAAAAAATGCAAAAATGGCCACCTGCAGTTTTAAGGAAACCGAAGCTTATTCTGTTTGCGGAAGGATGACCCCGGAGATGAATAAAATACTGGTGATTGCCTCGGCCGGCAATACTTCGCGCTCGTTTGCAAAAGTCTGTTCAGAAAATAATATTCCGCTGCTTTTATGTGTGCCCGAAGACAACATCAGCGCACTATGGTTTGAAGAGCCGCTCAACGATTGCGTAAAACTCATCTGCAGCCAATCGGGCAGCGATTATTTCGATGCCATTCATTTATCAAACATAGTTGCCGGAACGGAAGGTTTTATTCCCGAGGGCGGCGCCAAAAACGTAGCACGCCGCGACGGAATGGCAACTACCGTTTTATCGGCAGCTGCTACCATCGGGCAAATTCCGGAATATTATTTTCAGGCGGTAGGCAGCGGAACCGGCGCCATTGCAGCGTGGGAAGCCAACCTGCGTTTGCTGGAAGACGGCCGTTTCGGCAAAAACAAAATGAAACTGATGGTTTCACAAAATGCACCTTTTACGCCGCTTTACGATTCATGGAAAGCCGGTTCCCGGCAAATTCTTCCGTTCGACAATGAAGTAGCCCGCAAGCAAGTGGAAGCCATCGACGCCAAAGTGCTTTCAAACCGGAAACCACCCTACCCGCTTGCCGGCGGATTGTATGATGCCCTGAAAGACACCGGCGGGGATGTGCTGATTGCCACCAACGAGCAAGCCAGGGCTGCTGCACAATTATTTGAAAAATCGGAGGGAATAGACATCCATCCGGCAGCAGCAGTGGCCACTGCCACTTTGATTGACACTGTTCAGCGCAACCAAATCGACAAAGAAGCGTTAATCATGCTGAACATTACCGGCGGCGGGGAAAATCGGTTTAAAGCCGAGAAAAATCTTTACTACCTGCAGCCCGACATTGTTTTTGATATTGATCCGGATGTGGACCTGGTGAACAAAAAGGTTTCTTTACTTTTCCGCGATTAGAAATAAAACACCCCTGAATCTGATAAAAATGCCCTCTTGCAATATAGGTGTAATGTGTTATTTTGTCGTCTGTATTAGAAGAACATTAAAATGAAATAAATCAATAAAAAATCCAGCCATGGCGAAACAAAAATCTTTTTTCCTGATTTCCTTACTGACTTTATCAGTCATGTTTTCTTCATGCAACCGTTACACCGATTATTCGGATGTTGCTTTTGAAGAAGAAAATCCCCCGGCCTGGGAAGACCCGGCAGTTTTTCAAATAAATAAAGTCGCACCGCACGCGCACTTCATTCCTTTTAAAACCGTTGAGCAGGCACGCGAAGACAACAAGTGGGATTCCCCGTTGATTCAATCATTGAACGGAACCTGGCAGTTCCACCTGGCACAGAATCCTTCTGAAAGGCCCTACTGGTTTTTTAAAAACGATTTTGACACCCGCGACTGGGGTGAAATAAAAGTGCCCGCCAACTGGGAGCTCGAAGGCTACGATTACCCGATTTATACCAACGTAAAATATCCGCATGAAAAAACTCCCCCTGAAATTCAGGACCACTACAACCCGGTGGGTTCGTACAAACGTGAATTCACCATTCCTTCCGACTGGGACGGAAAAGAAGTGATTTTACATGTAGGCGCTGTTAGCTCGGCCATGAAAGTTTGGGTGAACGAAGAATTTGTGGGGTACAGCGAAGACAGTAAAACACCTGCTGAATTCAACATTACAAATTACCTGAAAAACGGAAAAAATACGCTGGCAGCAGAAGTTTACCGCTGGAGCGATGCTTCGTACCTGGAAGACCAGGATTTCTGGCGAATGAGCGGGATGACACGAGACGTGTACCTGCTGGCACGCAACCCACAGCAGGTAAAAGATTTCAGGGTAATTTCAGAACTGGATGAAACCTATACCAACGGTCAGCTTTTACTCGAAATTGACGTTGCCAACCGGGGAGAAAATGCTGCAGCTACAGTTGTTGAAGCTGCGCTTTACGACGGTGGAAATGCACTAATTGAATTTTCGCAAAGCATAAACGAAGGAAAACATACCGTTCAGTTCGATGCTGAAGTTCCCAATGTGAAAAAATGGACGGCTGAAATTCCAAATTTATATGAACTGATTATCACCGTGAAAAATGGCCAGGAAACAGTTGAAGTTATCCGGCAGGATGTTGGGTTCCGGACAATCGAAATTAAAGATGCCAACCTGCTGATTAATGGCGAATATGTTTACCTTAAAGGAGCCAACCTTCACGAACATCATGATGTAACGGGCCATGTGGTGGATAAAGAAACCATGCTGAAAGACATTGAAGTGATGAAATCGCACAACCTGAATGCGGTGCGCACATCACACTATCCGCAACCGGTGCTGTGGTACGAACTCTGCAATAAATACGGGCTTTATGTGATTGACGAAGCCAATATCGAGTCGCACGGAATGGGCTACGGAGAGGAGTCGCTTGCAAAAGATCCTGCGTGGAAAGAGGCGCATCTGTACCGCACCAAAAATATGTTTGAGCGCGACAAAAACCAGCCCAGCATTATTACCTGGTCGTTGGGTAACGAAGCCGGCGACGGGGTCAATTTTAATGCAACCTACGATTACCTGAAATCGGTTGACGAAACACGTCCGGTTCAGTATGAACAGGCCCATGGCGGCAGAAACACCGACATTACGGTTCCTATGTACATGCCCATCGACAGAATGGAAAGCTATGCACAGGGCAATCCGGACAAACCGCTCATTCAGTGCGAATATGCACACGCCATGGGCAACAGCGTAGGAAACCTGCAGGATTACTGGGACGTGATTGAAAAATACGACGCACTGCAGGGTGGTTTTATCTGGGACTGGGTTGACCAGGGATTGCTCACCACCAACGAGGAAGGCGAAGAATTCTGGGCATACGGCGGCGACTTCGGGCCCGACACTGTGCCATCCGACGGGAATTTCTGTCTGAACGGGTTGGTAGAACCCGACCGCACCGTAAAACCGCATTTGCTGGAAGTGAAAAAAGTTTACCAGTACATCGGTTTCGAACCGGTTGACTTGCAAAACGGCGTTTTCAGCATTAAAAACAAATATGCATTCAGGAACCTTTCCGATTTCAATTTTGAATGGAATATTACCGGCAATGGCGAAACCGTTAAATCCGGACAGCTTGAAACGATTAACCTTGCGCCGGGAGAAACAGAAAATGTAAATGTTGATGTCTCACTGGACCCCGAACCGGGAGTGGAATATTTCCTGAATGTTTCAGCCAGTTTAAAAGAAAAAGACGGTCTGTTGGAAGCAGGAACTGAATTGGCCGCCGAACAGTTTGAGCTGCCTTTTTCAACTCCGGCAGAAAAACTCGCAGTTGCTGAGATGCCGAAAGTTTCAGTCAACGAAACTGACAATGAAGTTGTAGTTTCGGGAGATGGGTTCACTGTGACTTTCGATAAGAATTCAGGACTGATTTCAAGCTATAAAACGGGCGACCGCGAATTCCTGGAAACCGGTCCGGTGCCTAATTTCTGGCGCGCACCCATCGACAATGATTTTGGAAACAACCTGCACAAGCGCAGCCGCGTGTGGCGAAAAGCCGGCGAGAACCGTCAGGTGGAAAATATCAGCGTAAATCAGAAATCGAATGTTGCTGAAGTGGTTTACAACTTTAACCTGACCAATAACGA
>JBMCIT010000092.1:0-5902 GCA_048616715.1 Tangfeifania sp.
AACAGTAAAAAGTATTTATATTATGGCATTTGAATTACCAAAGTTAGGATACAGTTACGATGCATTGGAACCGAACATCGATGCACGCACCATGGAAATTCACCACACAAAACACCATGGTGGTTACACAACAAAATTGAACAATGCAGTTGAAGGAACCGGGTTGGAAGGAAAAACAATCGAAGAAATTTTGAAAAATGTTTCCGCACACTCAACTGCAGTAAGAAATAACGGCGGCGGCTATTACAATCATAATTTGTATTGGGAAATTCTCGCTCCGGGTGGAGCAAAAACACCTGAGGGTGAATTGGCCGACGCCATCGATGAATCATTTGGTTCATTGGAAAACTTTCGGGAAGCTTTCATTCAGGCTGCACTTACGCGGTTTGGATCAGGTTGGGCTTGGTTGGTTCTTCAAAACAATAAGCTGGCGGTTTCGTCAACGCCCAACCAGGATAATCCGCTGATGGATGTTGCTGAAGTTCAGGGAACGCCCGTTCTGGGAATTGACGTGTGGGAACATGCGTACTACCTGAATTATCAAAACAAACGTCCGGATTATGTAAATGCTTTCTGGGATCTCATCAACTGGGACGAAGTCGCCAGGCGGTTTAAAGGTTAGTTGATTTTTGGTTTTTTTCCCCGGGGCAGAGGTCCCGGGGTTTTTCTTGCCCGGGCATAAATTATTATGTTTAACATTCACTGATTGTTTGTCAGTTCATCTCCGATTGTTTACTTTTATCTTATTGTTTTGAAATCAGAAATGTCAATAATAATAAGGTTGTAAATGACCAATCAGAAGGATAACCAAAAAATTGAAAAACAACTCCGGGAACTGGAGCAGAAGTATTCCGAATTAAAATTCGATTTGGAAGAAAAAAATGCAATGCTGCAGGACGAACGGGAAAAGCGGTTGTTTTACCAGCGGATTGCAGATTTTACTTTTGGCTGGGAATTGTGGATAGAACCGGATGGCAAACTTGTTTACAGTTCTCCGTCGAGCCAGGACCTTACCGGTTATGCTGCCAATCAGATTTTAGCCGCACCTTCACTTTCAGAGCTTTTGGTTTACCCGGATGACCAGGAAAAATTCGATGATTTCCTGAAACGTTCGCTCGATCAATTGATTATTAACCAGTCGCTGGAATTCAGAATTCTCACCCGTACCCGGCAAATCAGGTGGTGCTCGCTAAACATCAGGGGAGTGTACGACAAGCAGGGGCGTTATCTCGGAATCCGGGCTTCGGTTCACGATACTACCAAACTAAAGCGCGCCATGGGGCACATTCACAATCTGTCTGCCGGCCAAAAACTCGAGGGCCGGACCCGCCAGCGGTTGAAATCGGAACTCGATGTGAAAGAGCGCGAGATGATTGGAATTTTACTGCAACTCTCGCAACGAAATGAATTGATATCGCTTGTGTCAAAAAGCCTGGACCAAATTGTTCAGGAAAACAGTGAACATGGAAATCTGAAATTGAAAGAATTGCTGGCAACAGTTAAAGAAGTTGCCCCCGCGCCTGTTGAATGGGAAATGATTGCGGTTCAGTTGGAAAAATTGCATCCCGGATTCCTGGATCGTTTAATGGTGAAATATCCAACGTTAACTCCAAAAGAAACAAAATTATGCGCCTGTTTGAAACTGGGGCTTTCCAGTAAAGAAATTGCCGGCTTAAATAATATTACTCCCAAAAGTGTGGAAATTGCCCGCGTACGGTTACGAAAAAAACTTCATCTGAACCACTCAGTACGGTTGGTAAATCATCTTGAAACTATTTGAGTTAGGATTTTTAAACTTTTTGGAATTATGTTGCAGGGTTTTATTAATTTGTTTTTGCTTGTATATCAAGTTATTTTATTATTGGTGTAAGGTTTGTTGTTTTATTGAGAGTGTAGTTGTTAGGTTTTAGCTGGTTGTATTATTCAGAATACAATATATTTGAATGTTTAAAACCTGAGAATATGACGCATTACACAAAAAACGATTATTACCGCCCACTGCACGACGATGAAATTGGTCAGCTAATTTACCAGGGGTGTTCTTCTTCCGACTGGAACCTGGTTAAAGTTTCAGCCGGTTTCACACCCGATAACATTGAAAATACAAAGTTTTCCGGGCATATCCGGCTGGGAAGTTTTAACCGGTCGGTAAATCTGGTTGGGGGAATTACATTTAAAACCGGAATTTACAACGCCTGGCTGCATAACTGCGAAGTGGGTAAAGATGCCCTGATTCATAACGTGAGAAGTTATATTGCCAATTATAAAATTGAAGAAGGTGTTGTTATTCATAATGTGACTACTATTGCCGTGGATGGTGAATCATCTTTTGGAAACGGATTAAATGTAGAGGCAATAAACGAAGGTGGCGGACGCGAAATTCCGGTTTACGATTATTTGTCGGCTCATGTTGCCTATATTTTATCGCTTTACCGCCACAAGCCTCTCGTGGTTTCAGCCCTGAAAAACATGGTGAATTCTTATGCTGATTCTGTTAAAAGTGATTCAGGCCTGATTGGCGCCCATTCACGGATTCTCAATTGCAACACTCTTTTAAATGTTAAAGTGGGGCAGGGAACACGTATCGACGGGGCCAAAAAATTAAAGAACGGAACCATTAACAGCAACCTCGAAGCGCCGGTTGAAATTGGCGAGGGCGTTATTATGGAAGATTTTATTGTATGCTCGGGTTCCCAAATTACCGATGCCACGCTGGTTTCCAAATGTTTTGTGGGGCAGGGGTGCAAACTCGACAAGCACTACTCGGCAGTAAATTCGGTTTTCTTTGCCAATTGCCAGGGCTATCATGGCGAAGCCTGTTCTGTTTTTGCAGGGCCTTACACTGTGACCCATCATAAATCGACATTACTGATTGCCGGAATGTTTTCTTTTCTGAACGCCGGAAGTGGTTCCAACCAGAGCAATCACATGTATAAACTGGGGCCGATACACCAGGGAATTATGGAACGTGGCGCCAAAACCACCAGCGATTCATACGTACTGTGGCCTTCGCATATCGGGGCATTTTCGCTGGTGATGGGCCGCCATTACAAACATTGCGACACTGCCGATTTTCCGTTTTCTTACCTGATTGAGAGCAGGGACGAAAGTATACTGGTGCCGGCAATCAACCTGAAAAGCATCGGAACCATCCGCGATTCGCAAAAATGGCCACGCCGCGATAACCGGAAAGATTCCAACCTGCTCGATTTAATCAATTTCAATTTGCTCAGCCCGTTCACTGTTCATAAAATGATTAAAGGACGCAGTAAATTGCTCGCTATCCGCGAAACCTCGGGAGAATTTGCCACCCAGTACAATTTCCAAAAAATGAAGATTGAAAAACGGGCGCTCGATCGTGGAATTCTTTTATACGAAATGGCCATCTGGAAATTTCTCGGTAATTCGCTGATTACCCGTCTGCATGGAAAAAACATTACCAGCGATGCTGAAATACGCAAAGAATTGCAAACCGACAGTCCTTTTGGAAAAGGGCACTGGGTGGATTTGTCAGGACTTATCTGTCCGTATGAGGCTTTGGAGCAGTTGCTGAATTCAGTAGAAAACGGAGAAATATCCACGCTCGAGCAGGTGAACTCCTCTTTGCTCACATTGCACAACAATTACTACAACTACGAGTGGACATGGGCAGCAGATGCACTGGAGGAGTTTTACAACAAATCCATTGTGGATTTTACTGCGGATGACGTGATCGAAATCGTTAATAAGTGGAAGGACAGCGTACTGGGAATTGACCGGTTGTTGTATGAAGACGCCCGGAAAGAATTTTCAATGACCAAAATGACCGGCTTTGGAATGGATGGGCAGAACGGAGCACGTGAACTCGATTTTACCCAGGTTCGCGGCGAATTCGAGAAGAACGAAACAGTAAATGCCATACGCGAACACATGAAGAAAAAAGAAGCCCTGGGGGATGAAGTTATCGAAAGAATGCGGCAAATTCAGGCAACCGCTCATTCAAAAAAGGAAGCGGAAGTTGCAGGCAACTTAAAAGGCAGTAAAAATTAGCAGTGAACCCTGCTTTCATTTTAATAACAGGTAATCAAAAAAATATGTGTGGAATAGTTGGATACATTGGCAGCAAAGCAGCTTTGCCTGTTTTACTGAACGGACTGAAAAAGCTGGAATACCGCGGATACGACTCTGCCGGGGTTGCATTGCTCAACGGCAAAATCGATGTGTTTAAAAAAAAGGGAAAGGTTGCAGAACTCGAGGCGTTTATCGCGGATAAGAAATTGCAGGGAAATACAGGAATCGGGCACACACGCTGGGCAACCCACGGCGAGCCGAACGACGAAAATGCGCATCCGCACCAGTCGATGAACGGTCATTTCTCAGTCGTTCACAACGGGATCATCGAAAATTACAGCGCATTGAAAGACGATTTAACTGCCCACGGTTTTCAGTTTAAAAGCAACACCGACACCGAAGTGCTGGCAAACCTGATCGAGTTCTTTTACACCCAAAATGATGAAGTAACTGCTGAAATGGCGGTGGAACTTGCACTATTAAAAGTAGTGGGGGCTTACGGAATTGCTGTTTTATGCCCTGCTGAGGGTAATAAACTGATTGCAGCCCGAAACGGGAGCCCGCTGGTCATCGGGTTGGGAAACCAGGAGTATTACGTGGCCAGCGATGCATCACCTGTGGCTGAATACACCACCCATGTGGTGTACCTGAATGACTACGATTTGGCTATTCTTCAGAAAGATAACTTTACCCTGAAAAATATTAAAAACAGTCCGGTTTCAATGACGGTTTCCAACCTGGATTTTAAAATAGGTGAACTAAATAAAGGCGGTTTCGATCACTTTATGCTCAAGGAAATATTTGAGCAGCCTCAAACAATAGAGGAAACTTTCAGAGGCCGCCTGAAGCCCGAATATTCAGAAATTGTACTGGGCGGATTGCTGAATGTGTTTCCGCGAATTGCCAAAGCTGAGCGGATTGTGATTATCGGCTGCGGAACCTCGTGGCATGCGGCGCTGATTGGCGAGTACCTTCTCGAAGAATATGCGCAGGTTCCGGTTGAAGTGGAATATGCCTCCGAATTTCGTTACCGCAAACCTGTTCTAAGTGAAAAAGATGTGGTGGTTGTAATCAGCCAGAGTGGCGAAACTGCCGATACGCTGGCGGCGCTGCGGCTTGCAAAAGAAAAAGGCGCCCTGGCAATTGGCATCTGCAATGTGGTGGGCTCAACACTTTCACGCGAAACCGAAGCCGGTGTTTACACCCATGCCGGAGTGGAAATAGGCGTGGCTTCCACCAAAGCATTTACTGCACAGGTGACCGTGCTTACCCTGTTTGCACTTAAACTGGCCCGCACAAAAGGTACTGTTTCAGAAGAAACCTATAAACTGCTTGTGAATGAATTGGCTGAAATTCCGGAAAAAGGAAGAGCTGTTCTTCAGGATAATTTAAAAATAAAGGCAGTTGCCGGAAAATACAAAGATGCGGTAAATGCATTGTACCTGGGGCGTGGAACGCTTTTCCCGGTAGCGCTGGAAGGCGCGCTGAAGCTGAAAGAAATCTCCTACATCCATGCAGAAGGTTACGCCGCGGGCGAAATGAAACATGGCCCGATTGCATTGATCGACAATAATTTGCCGGTTGTGGTGGTAGCGCCGCGCGATGCCTGGTACGAAAAAATTGTGAGCAACATTCAGGAAGTGAAAGCCCGCAAAGGAAACATTATTGCAGTGGTTACCGAAGGCGATACAGGCCTGAAAGAGATGGCCGATGACGTGCTGGAGATTCCAAAATCACACCCTGCGGTTGCGCCGCTTCTCGCGGTTATTCCGCTTCAGTTACTGGCTTATCATATTGCAGTATTGAGAGGGTGCGATGTGGACCAGCCACGCAACCTTGCGAAATCGGTTAC
>JBMCIT010000093.1:0-5859 GCA_048616715.1 Tangfeifania sp.
AAATTCAGGTCTTCCGCTTTTTCTTCTTTGCTGCCGGGAACAGCACATTATTCAGAATCAGACGATAGCCCGGTGAATTGGGATACAGGCTCAAATCGGTGGGTGGGTCGCCCACCAAATGGCGGTAATCTTCCGGGTCGTGGCCGCCGTAAAATGTCCAGAAACCTTTGCCTTTTTCACCATGAATGTAACGCGCTTCGCGTGCGGGTTTGTTTTCTCCCATTATCAAAACACTTGGTTTTATGGTTTCTTTCCGGAATGCAGTGGTTTGCCCCATAAATCCTTTTATAAGGTTCTTGTGATTTTGACATAGCATTGTAGGAATTGGATCCCATTTGGCAGAAAAATCGAACAGGGTAAAATAGTCATTTTCCCGCGGTACCTGCCGGGTATTGGTGGCATCGATGTTTGAAAACTCATATTCGTAAGGGCTTTTCTCCAGCCTGAAATTTTCGAACGCCAGGGTTTGCGAAAAATCCAGTTTCTCATCCGGATTCGGGTCCATCGGGTCGCCGTCGAACATCGGTGCGCAAATATCCACATTTGCGGCAGCGCGGGCAATGTCGTAAGTATCGGTTGCGGCACACATGGCAAACAGGAAACCTCCGTTGGTGATGTACTTGTCAATTTCGCGTGTTACTACTTCTTTCATTTCCGAAACTTTCATAAACCCCAGCTTTTCTGCCATTTTTTTGTTGATTTCCACTTCCTGCTGGTACCAGGGCATGTGCTGGTAAGTTCGCCAGAATTTTCCGAATTGCCCTGTAAAATCTTCGTGATGCAGGTGCAGCCAATCGTATTCGGGTAATTTACCGCTTAAAATTTCTTCATCGTAAACAATGTCGTAATCAATTTCGGCGTAGCTTAAAACCAGTGTAACAGCATCGTCCCACGGCTGTTTGTTGGGCGGTGAATAGACGGCAATTTTAGGTGCCTTGTTCATGCTCACCGCATCCTGGTTTACATCGGGTTCAGCAATTCCGTTTAGTATAGCAGAAGCTTGTGCATCTGAAATTGTTTCGAAACTAACGCCCCTTACTACGCATTCGTTTTCAATTTGAGATGAGTGTTGCATCAAAAAACTTCCGCCCCTGTAGTTGAGCAGCCACTTAACTTCCACATCATTATTAAGTACCCAATAAGCAATCCCGTAAGATTTCAAATGATTTTTTTGTGTATCGTCCATTGGAATTAAAAGCTGGATTGCACCCACATGCATACCCATTATTATTAATCCGGCTAAGAGAATTATTTTGTTTCTCATCTTGTTTTCTGATTAATTACAAACAGCAAATGTAATAAGTTCAAAAGAAAATACCTTAAAATGATTGAATGATGTGGGCACAGGTTAAAAAGGTGTGTCCGACGGATGACCTGTTCCGTCAAAATCACTGTTGGTTGAAATGCCTGCTCCTACTGATTCTTCTTCATCCTGGTTCATTTTCGAACTGAATGTTTTGGCCATGCCGCCAAAGTCGTTCCCAAGTGGAGTTTCCATGTCGCTGAATTTGGCAAGTTCTTTTTTGAATGCCAGGTGAACATCGCCGGTTGCACCATTTCTGTGTTTGGCAATAATTATTTCTGCCACACCCAGCAGGGAGTTGCCTGATTCATCTTCGGTAATTCCGTAATATTCGGGGCGGTGGATAAACATTACAATATCGGCATCCTGCTCGATGGCTCCCGATTCACGAAGGTCGGAAAGCTGCGGGCGTTTTCCTTCGCGCGATTCCACTGAACGGTTAAGCTGAGACAATGCCAGTATCGGGATGTCCAGTTCTTTGGCGATTGCCTTCAGCGAGCGCGAAATTGTACTTACTTCCTGCTCGCGGCTTCCCCGTCCTTCGGTTCCGGCGGTCATTAACTGGAGGTAGTCAACAATAACCACCTGAATATTGTGCTGCATTTTCAAACGGCGGCATTTTGCCCTGAATTCAAAAATGGAAAGGGCAGGTGTATCGTCGATAAAAATGGGGGCTTTCTCCAGCGACGAGATTTTCCGGTTCAGGTGTTCCCATTCGTAGTTTTCGAGCCGCCCGGTTTTCAGTTTATCGTTTCCCAGTTCGGTTTCTGCGGCAATGAGCCTGTTTACCAATTGAACAGATGACATTTCGAGTGAAAAAACCGCAGTGGCGCGGTTGTGTTCAACAGCCATATTCCGGGCCATGCTTAAAACATAAGCTGTTTTTCCCATCGACGGCCGGGCAGCAACAATTATAAGGTCGGTTCTTTGCCAGCCTGAAGTAATCCGGTCGACAGCCGTAAAACCCGAGGGAACCCCGCTCAGTCCGTCTTTTTGGTTCCGGGCTTTTTCAATTTGTTTTATTGCCTCGTTCAGCACCGGTTTAATCGGTACGGTTTCTTTTTTAATGTTCCGCTCGGCCACCTGAAAAAGCGAGGACTCAGAAAAATCAATCAAATCATCTACATCAATGGTATCGTCGTACGATTTTCCCTGGATTTCGGAAGAAACCCGGATGAGTTCACGCTGAATAAATTTCTGTGCAATAATCCTTGAATGAAACTCGATGTGTGCTGCCGATGCCACTCGGCGTGTCAGTTGAGTGATGTAGCCCGGGCCGCCAATTTCATTCAACTGGTCGCGGTCTTTCAGTTCCTGAGTTACCATCAGCAAATCGACCGGTTTTTCGTTGGACGACAAAAACTTGATGGCTTCAAAAATTTTCTGATGTTCTTCTTTATAAAAACTGGTGGTGTCTATAATATCGGCAACTGTTACATAAGCATCGCGTTCGAGCATGAGCGCACCCAAAACAGCTTCTTCCACTTCCACTGCCTGTGGCGGAAGTTTCCCGTATTGCGCATTGATTTCGTCAATGGTCATACCTGTGTTTCGTGAACCCTGCCTGCTGTTGTTTTTCTTTTTGTCAGTCGCCATAATTGAATTCCGTTACTGCGAAAAATGAATGTTAATAACGCACCAAAATTACAAAATAAGAACAGCGGGGATCAGGTTTTTTGAATTTAGTTGCTAACTAAATTTATCCACAATTGTTGATTCGGTTTTTAAGCCAAACTTTCGTCAATAATCCGGGAAATTACCTGCTTTAAGGTGAGGCCCATAGCGTTTATTTGTTGCGGAATAAAACTGGTTTCGGTCATTCCGGGTGTAGTGTTTACTTCCAGGAAATAAAAAGTAGCGTCCTTTAAAATATAATCGATCCGGGCGATTCCGGAACAGTTACATTTTTTATAAATGGCAGCGCTGAGTTGCTGGCATTCTCTGAAAAGTTCTTCGGGCAAACGGGCTGGTGTGATTTCATCGGTGGCACCGGGAATATATTTGGCTTCAAAATCGAAAAATTCATTTTTTGGAATGACCTCGGTAACCGGAAATACCAGCATTTCGTTTTTTAGCTGAACCAGTCCGCAGGTGAATTCTTTTCCGTCTATAAATTCTTCAATGAGTGCACCGCTGCTTTCTTCCCAGGCTTTTTCGAGTGCCGGGATCAGTTCCTTTTCACTTTTCACTTTGGTGATTCCGAAACTGGAACCACCGGCATTCGGCTTTACAAAAAGCGGTAGTCCGAGCTGCCCCGTGATTTCGGAAGGATTTACAGTTTCATTTTTCTGAAGAATTAGGGAGCGGGCCATTTTTACGCCAAAATTTTGCAGGTAATTGTTGCAAAACCATTTGTTAAATGTAAGCGATGATGAATGCAGGTTGCTGGTGGAGTAGGGAATGCGCAGTAAATCGAAATAACCCTGCATGATTCCGTCCTCGCCGGGTGTTCCGTGAATGGTAATATACGCAAAATCGAAACGGATTTTTTCACCTTCGTAATTAAAACTGAAATCGGATTTATCGATGTCAGCCAGTTTGCTGGTGTCCTGCATCACGTGCCAGTCGTTGCCTTTGATGTGTACCAGCCAGGGTGTAAATTTTTCAGTATCGATGGCTGAAAAAACATTTCTCCCGCTTTTTACTGAAACGACAAATTCAGATGAATCGCCGCCTGCAATTACAGCTATATTTGGTTTTCTAATCATTTCTGTTCGCTATATAATTTTCCCATTTTTCAATTACCGTGCGCATATCTTCGGGCAAATCCGTATCGAACTGCATTTTTTCCCCTGAAACGGGATGTACAAACCCGAGTGTTTTGGCGTGAAGTGCCTGCCGGGGTAACATTTTAAAACAGTTGTGCACAAATTGTTTGTATTTTGTGAAAGTTGTCCCGCGTAAAATCTGGTCGCCTCCGTAGGTAGAATCGTTGAATAACGGATGGTTGATGTGTTTCATGTGTACCCTGATTTGGTGGGTCCGACCGGTTTCGAGCCGGCATTCAACCAAACTCACGTAACCGATTCGTTTCAGCACTTTGTAGTGAGTAACCGCATGTTTTCCGTAGTCTTCATCAGAGAAAACCGTAAAAACCTGCCGGTTTTTCGGGCTGCGGCCAATGTTCCCGGTTATGGTGCCTTCGTCTTCTTTAAGGCTTCCCCACACCAGCGCCTGGTAGCGTCGTTCGCTGGTTTTTTCGTAAAACTGGAGTGCCAGTTTGTTTTTTGCCTGCTCGGTTTTGGCAACCACCATTAAACCCGATGTATCCTTGTCGATTCGGTGGACCAGTCCCGGTCGTGGATCTTCGCTGTTAAAAAGCGGAAGGTCTTTATAATAGTACGCAAGTGCATTTACCAGTGTTCCTGAATAGTTGCCGTGCCCGGGGTGCACAACCAGTCCCGGAGGTTTATTCAAAACAATGAGCTGGTCGTCTTCAAAAACAATATCGAGCGGAATATCTTCAGGAATGATTTTTAATTCCCTGCGCGGATAATCCATTACAATCCGGATTTCATCGCCGGGTTTGACTTTGTAGTTGGCTTTCACCGGGTTTTCATTCACCAGGATATTTCCTGCATCGGCGGCGGCCTGGATACGGCTTCGTGAGGCGTTGTCGATCCGGTTGGTCAGAAATCTATCGATCCTGACAGCCGATTGCCCCTGGTCGACGGTTAAACGGTAATGTTCAAATAACCCGCCTTCTTCCAAATCGCTATTTTCTTCAGTGTATCCATTCATTTTAAAAACCGGTATCTGTGGCATCTTCAACTTTAAGCTGATCTACAGTTACCCATAAATCGACCGATGAACCAAGTGTTGCAGTTGCTGTTACCAGCGGATTTGGCTTTTGTTTCCAAATTATTGCGCTGGTCGAATCTTCAGCAGATATTATTGATTCGTCGTAAATAATAACGCCGGTGTTCAGCATGTCGTCAGTGAGGGTTTCTTTTGCTTCGGGAATGGTCAATCCAAGCAGATTTGGTAAATCGGTAACCTGGTTGCCGTGTTCACGGCCAACAATCAGATCAATCTCAGAACCCTTTGGTAACCTTTGCCCGGCACGCAGTTCGATTGAGTCTTTCTGAACTTGAAGCACCAGGTCGTTGTATTCTGATGGCCGGTAGGAAATATTTCCGATTTCGAGCCCGCTGTTTTCTATCAGAACCCTTGCCTGTCTGAATGAGATATCGGTGAGTTGAGGCAATATTACCTGCTCAGGCTGGTTGGAGTTGATGGTCAGGAAAATGGTGCGGTTTTCTTTTACACGGCTTCCTGCTGCGGGGAGCTGGTCTACCACTGACCCGGGATCAGTTTCACTCATGTAAAGCGAATCGACAATTTCGATCCGTAAATCATGCTGTTGGGCAGTTGTTTTGGCTTCTGCCTGGGTTAACCCGTAAAAATCGGGTACCGGATTCGACTGTCCGTGCCGGGTATATAATTTGAGCACCTGCAGGGTTAAAAACATTAACGCAACAATCAGCAGGATTGCCAACACAAGGTGCAACAGGAATTTACGGCTTTGAAGAAATTTTGATAAACTCATACTCAAT
>JBMCIT010000094.1:0-5719 GCA_048616715.1 Tangfeifania sp.
ATCATCAATTCAAACTCCACTGACCCGGGATGATCGAAATTCTTTTTTCTTCGTTCCTCCAGGCTTAAGTGGCTGTTGTCGTAATAATAGGAATCTTGTGAAAGGATGGCAACCTCATCTTCCAGAAACTGCCCGGCTATTTTTCGCACAACCGTGGTTTTTCCCGAGCCGGTGCCGCCGGCAACGCCAATTACAAGCATTATTCTTTTTAGTTAATTGTTAAAATTCACCGAATAAAAAGCAATCACTTATGCGACTGCTAATAAAACACTAATTTTGTTGCCAGAAAAATCAAAGATACAAAAATTCACAGGGCTATGATTAATCACATTGTGCTTTTCAAACTGAAGGATTACCCGAATGAGGATAAGGCAAAAGTTATTGAGGAGTTGAAAGCTCTTCTTGAATCGCTGAAAGAAAAAATTGATGAGGTAAAATACCTTGAAGTGGGTACCAATTATGAACTCGAAGCCAAAAGTTACGACATTGCCCTCATTTCGCATTTCGAATCGCCCGATGATTTGGATGCTTACCGCGTTCATCCGGAACACCTGAAAGTGGTGGAACGTATTAAAGAAACAACACTGGAACGCGCAGCCGTCGATTACAGGTTTTAATTGCAGAGCAAATTTTTTAACTCATTATTATATGCCCGGTTTATATCCGCTGAAATTTAAGCCCGTTTTTCATGAGAAAATATGGGGAGGAAATCGTTTGAAAAGTGTGCTGAATAAAGATTTTGGCGATTTGCCCAATTGTGGCGAGAGCTGGGAATTGTCGTCGGTGGGAGGCCATATTTCGGAAGTAGCCAATGGTTACCTGGCGGGAAACAACCTGCAGGAGCTGATTGAAGTTTACATGGGCGAACTGGTGGGCGATAAAGTCTACAAAAAGTTTGGGATTGAATTTCCGCTGCTCATCAAGTTTATCGATGCCAACGACGATCTTTCCATCCAGGTGCATCCTAACGATGAGCTGTCGAAAAAGAGGCACAATGCCTATGGCAAAACTGAAATGTGGTACGTGGTGGATGCGGAAGAAGGAGCGCTCATCAACTCAGGGTTTAACCAGCCTGTTACGCGCGAAAAATTCCTCGAATACCTTGAAAACGGGAAACTGACAGATTTACTTTGCTATGAAAAAACCAAAAGCGGCGATGTTTTTTTTATTCCGGCGGGCCGCGTACACGCAATCGGTAAGGGTGTGTTGATAGCTGAAATTCAGCAAACATCGGATATTACCTACCGGATTTACGATTATAACCGGACAGACAGCGAGGGCAAAAAACGCGAATTGCATACCGACCTGGCGCTCGATGCCATCGACTTTTCATACCAGGAAGAATACAAAACAAAATACAAAACGGAAAAGAACAAATCTTCTGAAATTGTCAGTTGTGAATATTTTACCACCAACATTCTCGAATTTTCGAAAATAATTGAAAAAGATTACCATCAGCTCGATTCATTTATAATTTACATCAACCTGGATGGTCGTTTCATTATTGAATATGAAAACGGAAGTGTGGAGGTGAACAAAGGTGAAACTGTTTTGATACCGGCAAGTCTTGAATCCCTTAGATTAAATCCTGTTACGGAAGAGGTGAAAATTTTGGAAGTTTACATCGGGAATTGAAAGTTTTCGTTAAAGCTTTTTCTGAATCAATGTTTTTTAATTTTTTAAAAAGAAACTGGGAATCAGCCGGTTTTTTCAAAAAATAACTGAAATCGTGCCAGTTAAATTTCTTTGATAAGAAAATCAGCATTATTTTTGCCCAATGAAGATAAAGGAAGCCCGTTTTTTAATCAGCAACACCGATTTGGACAAGTGTCCGGCCCCAAACAAGCCTGAGTATGCATTTATTGGCCGGTCGAATGTGGGCAAATCTTCACTCATAAACATGCTTACCAACCGGAA
The DNA here is from genome assembly GCA_048616715.1 of Tangfeifania sp. Lineage (GTDB taxonomy): Bacteria > Bacteroidota > Bacteroidia > Bacteroidales > Prolixibacteraceae > Tangfeifania. The sequence goes on from JBMCIT010000094.1 coordinate 1,918, forward strand.
ATCGCTGGCAAAAATTTCAGTAAAACCCGGTAAAACCAAATTAATCAATCATTTTTTGATAAATGAAGAATGGTATTTGGTTGATTTGCCGGGATACGGATATGCGAAAATAGGTAAACAGGAACGTAAAAAATGGGAAAAATTTGTCCGCAAATACATTCTGATGCGCGAAAACCTTTTTTGTTTGTTTGTATTGATAGACTCGAGGCACGAGCCGCAAAACGTTGACCTGGAATTTATGGAATGGTTGGGAATGAGCCAGATCCCATTTGCGATGGTTTTTACAAAAACCGACAAACTAAAGCCCGGTGAGCTGAAAAAAAATATCGAAAATTATAAGGCAAGGATGCTGGAAACCTGGGAGTTTATGCCCCCTTATTTTACGTCTTCCGTTTCAACCGGAGAAGGGAAAAAAGAAATATTAAATTATATTCAGAACATTAACCGCGAAAATATATAATTGTGTTTTCAATTAAAAATTGCTATCTTGAAATTCGACAAACGCGTAAACAAAAGTGCAGTATCAGATTTTCAAAATAAAAACCAAATTGAATTAGCCATGGGCAGTAAAAATCATCCTTTAAAAATCTTTTCGGGCAGGGCAACCCGGCATCTTACTGAGAAAATATGTGACAGTCTGGATGTGGATATTGGATTATCATCCTGCCCGGTTTTTGCCGACGGCGAGTTTGAACCGTGTTACGAGGAAACCATTCGCGGTTCCCACGTTTATATTGTGCAGTCGACAACTCCGCCAGCCGATAATTTGCTTGAATTGCTCTTAATGATTGATGCGGCAAAACGCGCCAGTGCATACAAAGTAATTGCGGTTATTCCCTATTTTGGCTTTGCACGCCAGGACCGGAAAGACAAACCGCGTGTTTCTATTGGGGCAAAACTGGTAGCCGACCTGGTTTCTGCTGCCGGTGTCGATCGCGTAATTACAATGGATTTACATGCCGACCAGATTCAGGGCTTTTTTAATGTTCCCGTCGATCACCTGTTTGCTTCGGCTTTGTTTATCCCTTTCATTAGCAAAATGGGCCTCGACAATTTGGTAATAGCCTCACCTGATGTTGGCGGCACCAAGCGGGCCAATACTTACGCCCGTATGCTGCAGTCGGATATGGTAATTTGCCATAAAACACGTGCCCGGGCAAACGAAGTAAACAGTATGACAGTAATTGGCGATGTTGCAGGAAAAGATGTAATTATTGTAGACGACATGATTGATACTGCCGGCACCATAACCAAAGCTGCCAACCTGATGAAAAAGAAAGGGGCCAATAGTGTGCGTGCGTTTGCGGCACATGGTGTTTTATCGGGCCCGGCCATCGAGCGCATTGAAAATTCAATGCTGGAAGAAGTCTATTTTACCGATTCCATAAAACACAAAACCGATAGTGAAAAAATTAAATACATCACCATTGCCAATGCTATGGGTGAAGCTATAAAAAGAGTTTATAAAAATCAGTCGATTAGTTCGTTATATTACCGCTAATTTTTATCTTTGCACCGCTTTTTCCGAAAAAGCAGGAGCATTTAGGAAATGGAACAAGCCGGGGTTTTTCTGAAAATCCACTGTTTCACCTCCGTTAATTATGCATGCTGTTTGTTCTGCCAATTGGCGGAAAGGACTGAGTACCATAATTATTAACAAAAATTTTTAAAAATGAAATCAGTATCAGTTAAAGGAACCAAACGCGAAGCCCTTGGGAAAAAAGGAGCAAAAAGATTACGCGAACAGGGCGATGTGCCGGCAGTAATTTACGGCCACGAAGAATTAATGCATATTTCTGTTCCGTTCAGTGAATTGAGGAAGTTGATTTATACACCCAATGTTTATCTTATCGATCTCGATATCGATGGCGAAGTGCATAAAGCAATCATCCAGGATGTACAGTGGCACCCGGTTGAAGAGCAGGTTTTACACATCGATTTTGTGAAAGTTGAAGACGACAAGCCCGTGAAAATCAGTGTTCCGATAGTGCTTACAGGAAGAGCAAAAGGTATTAAGGCAGGTGGTAAGCTGAAAAGCAATATGCGCAAGCTGAAGGTGAAGGCACTTCCCGAATTTCTTCCCGATACCATCGAAATAGACATTACAAAATTAGGCATTGGCGATAGTTATAAAGTAAGTGAACTTGAACGGGCAAACATCGAGTTTCTCGATAATAAGTCGAACCTGATTGTTGGTGTTATTTCTTCACGTGCTGCAGCAGCAGGTATGTTATTGCCTGAAGACGAAGAAGAGGAAGAAGCTGAAGGAGAAGAAGGAGCTGCCGAAGGTGGTGAAGCTAAGGGAGGAGAAGATTCTAAAGCAGAAGAATCATCAGAACAATAAAAATGAATTTTTGTGAAGTATTTAATAGCAGGGCTCGGAAATATCGGTCCGGAATATAAAAATACACGTCACAACATTGGATTTCAGATATTGGACGCTCTGGCCGGGGCGTCCAATATTGTTTTTAGCGACAGGCGTTACGGTTTTGTGTCTGAATATAAATTTAAGGGGCGCACATTTATTTTATTGAAACCAACAACGTACATGAACCTGAGCGGAAGAGCTGTAAATTACTGGATGCAGAAAGAAAAAATTCCGCTGGATAAAACCCTGGTACTTGTCGATGATATTGCACTGCCATTCGGAACAGTGCGTTTAAAAGCAAAAGGAAGCCCGGGCGGACACAACGGTCTTAAAAGTATTTCTGAAGTTTTGGGAACAGACAACTACCCGCGCATGCGATTTGGCATTGGCGATAATTTTCACCAGGGATTTCAGGTAGATTATGTTTTGAGTGACTGGACACGCGAAGAAGAAAAGGAACTGCCTGAAAAAATCGATAACTGTATTGAAATCATCAAAAGCTTCGGAACGATTGGAATCGAGCGAACCATGAATTTTTACAACAAGCGTAAATAGTATGGCCGAAAATGTCAGAATTGATAAATGGTTGTGGGCCGTGCGGATTTATAAAACCCGTTCGAAGGCTACGGAAGCATGCAAAAAGGGACGAATTTTGATTGATGAACTGCCGGTAAAACCCTCACGCGAAATTCATCCCGGCGATATTATTGAAATTAAAAAAGCGCCTATTACACGCAAATACAAAGTGCTGGCACTGGCCGAAAAACGCATGTCGGCAAAACTAACCGAAGACTTTGTGGAAGATATTACCCCTCCGGACGAGATAGAATTGCTGGAAACACAGAAAAAAATGAAATGGTTTGCACGCAAACCCGGAACAGGGCGGCCTACCAAAAAAGACCGGCGCGATTTGGATGATTTTTTTGATAATTAGGCAGAAAAGCGTAATTTTCTTTTTTATTTCATTTTTCATAAAACAGTTAATCATTAACATTTTCAGAAAATGCTTGTAGCAAAACAAAAACGCAAGGAAAACATTGCCGAATACATCCTTTATCTCTACCAGGTTGAAGATTTAATCCGTGCTTTTCATCTCGATATGGATCTTCTGAATAAGAAACTGATTGCAGGTTATGATGTGGATGATAAAACCCGCAAAGAAATTTACAATTGGTACGAAAACCTGGTTTTGATGATGGAAAAAGAGGGAAAACAGCAAAAAGGGCATCTTCAGTTTATTATCAACCTTATTGGGGAGCTGAATGAATTTCATCTCCGGCTGCTGGAAACCGAGGTGGATAAAATGTATATTCCAATTTATCGGGCAGTGGCTGGTTTGGTGAATGAATTGAAGCCAAAAAATCCGGATGCAGTAAATGATATTCAGGTCGCTATTGATGGAATTTATGGCTATTTGTTACTGAAAATTCAAAA
>JBMCIT010000095.1:0-5703 GCA_048616715.1 Tangfeifania sp.
TGCGGGTTGGGTTCAATTTCTATGGGAAGTGTTTCAACTACTTCCAGCCCAAATCCTTCGATTCCCACGCGTTTAATCGGATTATTTGTCATAAGGCGCATTTTGGTTACTCCGAGATTTCGCAAAATCTGGGCGCCCACGCCATAATCGCGTTCGTCGGCTTTGAACCCCAGGTGCAAGTTGGCATCGATGGTATCCAATCCCTGGTCCTGAAGTTTATAGGCTGCAATTTTATTGAGCAGTCCGATTCCGCGACCTTCCTGCATCATGTAAACGATAACCCCTTTGCCTTCTTTTTCAATCATTTGCATCGAGGCATGCAACTGATCGCCACACTCGCAACGTAACGATCCGAAAATATCGCCGGTCATACACGAGGAATGCACCCTGACCAGAATTGGTTCGTTTACATCCCACTCACCTTTAATTAGGGCAACATGTTCAGCGCCATTTGATTTCTGACGAAACGGCACGATGGAAAAATTACCAAACTGTGTGGGCAGATCCACCATTTCTCCGCGGTCGATTAAACTTTCGCTTTGAAACAGGAAAGAAATCAAATCTTTGATGGAAACAATCTTGAGGTTGAATTTTTCGGCCATTTTTATTAGTTGCGGCAACCGTGCCATGGTCCCGTCCTCATTCATGATTTCAACCAAAACGCCTGAGGGGTAAAGCCCGGCTAACCTGGCCAAATCCACTGCTGCCTCGGTATGCCCGCTTCGGCGCAACACTCCGCGGTTTTTGGCTTTCAGCGGAAATATATGACCGGGACGGGCCAAATCGGTGGGTTTTGTTTTTTGGTCAACCAGCATTTTGATGGTTGTAGCCCGGTCACTGGCTGAAATTCCGGAAGTAACATCAGGGTGGAGCCCATCGACTGATACTGTAAAATTGGTTTCATGGTAGGAAGTATTTTGCCCTACCATCAAATCCAGTTCAAGTTCCTGGCAACGTTTTTCGGTGAGCGAAACACAAATCAACCCCCGGCCGTGAATGGTCATAAAGTTGATAATTTCGGGGGTAATCAATTCGGAAGCAACAATAAAATCGCCTTCATTTTCCCTGTCCTCATCATCTACCACAATTACCAGCTCGCCCTTTTTAATTGCAGCTACTGCCTCCGGAATTGTATTGAGTTTTATATCAGTCATGAATCCTCTTCTTTAAATCAGCCGCAAAATTACAATAAATTATCGGGAAAAAAATTGATTAACTTCCATCTGCACTTCAGGGAAATGGAACTTTTCAATTTCTTTAGATTGCCCGTTTCGATTTTTCCCAGCTTGCGGGTTGCTTATTTCTGAAATACCTGAAAATTCCACGCAGGGACGCGTAATTTATCGAAACAAAATAATAGGGAACAAACAAAAACTTAGACCGTAGTTTGCGGTTCCCGAAAAACCAGCCAATCGCAGCCAGCAGATAACACAACACCTGTAACCAGAAAAAGAGGGTGTAAAATCCGGGATCGGTCCAGGAATTATTTTGCCAGATTATCCAACCATTCACAAAAAACAACAGGAACAACGAAACCGGTGCAACTGTCCAGCGAAGCACTTTATGCGAAACAAACTGCCACGACAAAACACCGTATTTAAACGGATTGAGCAACCCGCTCAGTCGTGAAAGCGACTGGATACCACCGGCTGCAATTCGTATTTTGCGTTTCAGTTCTTCTTTTACATTCAGCGAAGCAGTTTCTTCGGCATAAGCATTTGGTGTGTAGGCAATTTTGTAACCTTTTTGTGCAATGCGCAGCGAAATGATAAAATCATCCAAGACCGTATCAGTTTCCACCTCTTCAAACAATTCGCGGCGGATTGCGAACAATTCTCCGACAGCCCCAACTGCTGAATTAAGTTGCGCATCCATCTTTTTTACCCACGATTCAAATTTCCAGTAAAGCCCCTCGCCTGCTGCGGCAGCGGCATCGGCTTCATTTTCGATGATGCGCTTTTCGCCCGCTACACAACCCACTTCAGGATTACTAAATTGAGCCACAATTTCGCGAATGGAATCTTTGTTCAATAAGGTATTGGTATCGGAAAAAATAACCACCGGAGCATTTACAAACTGCATTCCGCGGTTCATGGCGTGCATTTTACCGCGGCGTTCGGGTTGATGATAGACTTTCAGTTTTTCATATCTTTTTAGCAAATCGGGGGTTCCGTCATCCGAGCCGTCAGTTACCCAAACATATTGAATCTTTTCTTTGGGATAATCGAGTTGAAAAGAGTTTTCAACTTTCTGATGAATGTAATCCCTCTCGTTAAATGCTGTTACAAAAAGACAAACATCGGGTTCATAATCTGGTTGATTTTGAATTATTGGTGAAGAAATTAATCTTTTGATTCTGACAGCAATAAATAAAACCAGTCCATACCCGAGGTAAGTATAAAAAAGCAGTGAAAAAAGTATCCAGAACAGCAGCTTCAAACTCATTGGGTATGCTCTTTATAAAACCTGACCAGTGAACCGGCAAGTGTCAGGTTATCAAATTTTTCATGAATATATTCGATGGCATTCCGGCTGATCTGCTCAAACAATTCCGAATCGGCGATCAGCTTTTCTATTGCTGCTGCAAACTCTTCCGGTGTGTCGGCAATAAGAATGTTTTTTCCTGAAGTTGTGGAAATCCCTTCATTCCCGATAGTAGTTGACACAATTGGTTTACCAAGTGCCATCCCCTCGATAATCTTGATTCGCATTCCGCTGCCCGAAAACAGCGGCACTACCATTATCGATTTTGAATTCATAAACTGATAGGCATCAGCCACTTCACCTTTATAAATGATATTTGGTGCATCGAATTTACGCACCAGCCAGTCGGGTGCGTTCCGCCCGGCAACATAGAATTTCAGTTCCGGAAATTTTTCATGAATTTTGGGCCAGCAATTTTCAATGAACCAGAGAATTCCTTCCTGGTTGGGCGCCCACTCCAGCGAACCGATGTGAAAAAGCGACGGATGTTCCAAATCTTTGGAATGTGGAAAAAGCACTTTGGTATCGATACCGGTAGGCGACACGTGCACCGGCTTTTTATTCCCCAGTTTATTCAGAATTTGCCCGTCGCGTTCGGTAATCGGCACCAGCAAATCGTAATCGTTTAAACAATTCTTCTCAAAAGTTTTTATTCGTTTGGCAAGCACGCTAAAATAAATCCGTTTAATTCCTTTTGAAAGTGCTGCGGTTCGTTCCCATATTTCATGCTCGATGTTGTGCGAACGGTAAACAATTTTGGCACCGGAAAATTTACGGATTAGTGGAATATAGGGGCATACATACAATCCTTCGAGTTGTACAACATCAAACTCATTCTCAGTCAGCAGTTTCCTCAGTTCTTCCGAAAAAGCTTTGGAAATAAACCGAACGGCATTGTAAGGTTTTCCGGAAAAAACAAGGTTAACAAGTGCAGCAAACCCGGAGGTTCGGGCCGGCACATCTACCAAATGAAATTCGGCCCAGTCCTCTACCGACTCGGGGATTTCCGACTCATCGATGTGATGTTTTTCGGTGTTCATGGCCAAAACGGTCACTTCATGCCCCAGTAATGCAAATCCACTGGTAAGGTTCATGCAGGCAATGGCGCCGCCGTCTTTTGGTGGATATGGAACTTTATTGGTTACCTGAAGTATCTTCATTTTTTCTCTTTCTGATCATTCGGGATAGCTTTTCTATACCCAATTTACTCAATAACTTGCTATATGTTTCTGCGTTCATGAGCGCAGCATCGTTTGCAGCTTTGTAAGTAAGCCAAACCCCCATTGGCAAAAATACAAAGGTTGAGAACCACATTCCTCCAAACATGTCCCAAACGTCTTCACGAGCCGATTTTTCGCCTGTCATGGAAACTATATAATAAGCAATAAACAATAAAATAGAAACAACCACAGGCATTCCGAGACCGCCTTTCCGGATAATGGCCCCCAATGGCGCGCCAATAAAAAAGAAGATAAGCACAGCCAGCGAAAGCGTAAACTTTTTGTGCTTTTCCATGATGTATTTATTAACGGTTTTTTTCCGGTTGTAAAGCTGATCGTCGTACATATTGAGGGTTTGAACATTTCCCCGGGCTGCTCCAAGGGCGCTTTGTGTTATTTCAGCTTTTATCCATTTATCCTGTTTTTCAAAAAACGAATCAAAATCAAAAATGGAATCGGCCTCATCGGTTATAACTCTTTTTAATGAATCGGGAACAGTGAGGTTATGAATTTTTGGTGTAAGCGAAGTGCCTACATTTATTTGCATGATAAAATCGCGAAGCCGTTTCTGGTAATCGCTACTCAGTGAATCCTCCATAAACCGCAGTTGTTCAAGGTTTAGCATGCGGAATGAATTGGTGAATATTTTTTCATCGTGGCGGTTAAAATCAAATCCGCGCACTTTCACCCTGATGGTTTGTTCTTCGAAACGGTCGCGCCTGAACGGGTATTTTTCCCGCTCCTTCCTGTCGCGCGGGCTCTCCTCTGAATAATTTACCCCGTTGTGCAGGTTCAGCACCATAAATTTTTTATCCTCGGTTATCCGCAAAAATCCGGAATCGGCTACCGTCACACTCTGGTTGGTTTGGTTGCCGGTATGGTCATAAATCAGCAAATCGTACAGCATGTTGGTTGTTTTGTCTTTATTGCCAATTCTGATGCTGTAACCATCCATTTCGTTGGTAAAAACGCCTTCCTGTAAAATCAGTTCGGGGCGTTGTTGCTTCACACTCCACAACAATGTTGTAAACCTGAGGTTGGTATGCGGAAGAATGTGATTTGAAAAATAAAATGCAGTAAGCATAACCAAAGCAGCAATAAAAAACAGGGGCCTCATAATCCGGAATAAAGAAATACCGGAGGATTTCATGGCCACCAGCTCGTAATTTTCGCCCAGCGAGCCAAAAGTCATGATGGAAGCCAGCAGCATAGCAAGCGGAAATGCATAAGGCAACAAACCAAACGAGGCATAAAAAATCATCTCCCCCAGCACTTTAAAATCGAGCCCTTTGCCCACAAGATCATCCACATATTTCCACAAAAATTGCATCAGCAGCACAAATACCACGATGAAGAAGGTCATGAAAAATGGCCCCAGAAAAGATTTTATAACATACCAGTGTAACCGTTTCATTTAACAACTTTCACTTTTAGTGAAACGTGTACAAAACTAAAGTATTTTAATGATTTGGAAAGTAAAAAAAAGTTAAGATGGGTGTATGTTATTTAAAAATCATAAAACAGGAATAAGCCGGGCAGTCAAAGTTTTCTGTAAGAAATAATTCTCAGGATCCGAGAATATGCTTCAAGTCTGAAATTTGGGCATTCCAGAGCCCGCGGGTTTCTTCCACTTCATCTTCTTCGGCAAAATCGATAACAATCAGCGAAACATCGTTGGTAAGTTCATCCTTTGTAATTCTAAACTCAAAATAATCACTTTCTCCATCAATCCAGTTGTACCGTACCATTTTATTTTCTTTATGGAGCGCCATTTCAGCGGTTTGCTCAGAACCTTCCCAAATAAACGTAAAACGTTTACCAAGTACCTGCACATCATCAGCAAACCATTCGGCAAGCCCGGAAGCCGTACTTAGCCTGTTGTACAAAACTTTAGGCGAGCAATTGATTACATATTCAAGCTGAATTTTTACTTTATCGGTCATGTTTTGTTTTTTGGCAATATAACTATTCTGTTTTTTAAAAACAACATGCTCAAAAC
>JBMCIT010000096.1:0-5677 GCA_048616715.1 Tangfeifania sp.
AGCTTCAAAAGCGAAGTTATTAATGAAGCTGGCAAAAGAATTTGATTTTTCTGCTTTTGATCACCGCTCATCAATCTATAAATATTTTCCATAAAAATTTTCCTATTCATCGTTTACTTATAAAATCCCGCAAATAAGCGAACCGCCCGGTTAACTTCCCGTTTTTGGTAATTGAAGCCCGTTCAATAATTCCATTGACATCATCACCAAAAAGTGATGGAAATACTTTGTCAATCAAACTTCGGCCAAAATCCTGCGAGGCATCTTTGGGCAATTCGTTGGGCAGGTTGTCCACTGCCTGAACGGTTATGTTTTTTTCAGAAGAAAACGGTGGTTCAAGCTCTTCGGTTTCAGGATTGTAATCGTAAAACGGCTCCGCAATGGTTGCAGCCCGTTTGGTTGAAGGAATGGAACCTTCGATATCGCAGGTAATGTCTGAAATTACACTGATTTGGAAATCATCCCGGCGCATGTCTTTAGCAGTGAAAAGGACCGGCGATTTTGGATCCCAGTAAGCTGCGGCAATTAAAACATCCGTAGTTTTTGCGAAAGGAAGAAAAGCATTTTCATACATTTCAGGATGTTTGAAGAAATGAATTAAATCGAATGCGGAACCGTTTTTTCGCCGGACGTAATCACTTGGGCTGAGTTGGGTAAAAACCAGTTCTTCCGGGTTTTTTGTTTTAAGGTATTCTTCCGGCGAAAGCTTCTTTATTTTAAGGTGGTTCAGAACTTCGAGGCAACCTTGTGCCACCCGCCCGTCGCCGGTAATTGCAATTTTAACGGGCGGCATTTCAATATTATCCAGTTGTGCGAACATTTCAATCAAACCGGTGCATTTATAAGCCGGTTTCAGCCTGAAAATTTCGTTTCTCAAACCAAATCCGCGAATTCCGTTGTAAGCGCCAACCAACCCTGCAAACCGGCCAAAACCGATAATACGAAAACCGTTTTTGTCAGTTAACACTTCGTAATCTACTAACTGAATATTTTTTTCAAGAATGGTTTGAAGTAGTTTCCTGTTATATTCCTGCTTTTTAATGGTGTGCGAAAAGAAGAAATAGGTTTTGTTTGGAATTAAATTATTGACAGGAACTTCTTTTACTCCCAGCAGCACATCGCAATCAGACAAATCTTCCTGAACCGGAATCCCGGCTTTTTGGTAATCTTCATCCGAAAAACAGCGAACGGTACTTGATTGTACTTTCACTTCCACATTTCGAAATCTTTCCTGTACTTCCACACACTGTTCCGGTGTGAGCGGCACCCGGTTGTCGGGGGGTGTTTTGCCTTCGCGAATGATTCCCAGTTTTGTCATCTTAGTTTTTTATGCGGGAGGTTTGTTTATCGAATGATTTTGAGAATTCTACGTTCATTTCCTGAATCTGAAAGCGCTCGATCATTTTTTGTTTGTCTGCTTTTCCTGATTTTTTTGATTTCTCAATTTCAGCAGTAACCCATTCATCTTCTGCGCTTATTTCTGATATTTTCACAGATTTATATGCTTTAGCAATACTTTTGGGTACTTCAATAAGCCCGGCTCCCGCTTTTGTACTATCATCAATTACAATTGTATACTTAATAGCCTATTATTTTTCTATACCACAAAGATACATTTTTGTGATAAATTTCATATTTTTTTAATTTTTCAAGTGGATACAAAGGTAAAGCGATAAGTATAAATTAAATTCATTCTTCTTAAAAAAATTCTAATATTTGTAAGCATAAAATTTCAGGATATGACGGGAAGAAATTTTTTATTACTGCTGGCAATTTTTTCTCTATTTGCCACTTCATGCGTTCAGAAAGACAAAAATCAGGTTTCGGAAAATGATTATTCAGGCTCTGAAAGCTGCATTGAATGTCATGAGCGCTTTTATGAACTTTGGAAACCGTCGTGGCACGGAAAAGCCATGCAGCCGGTGAATGCTGACTTTGTAAAAGAATATCAGCTTCCGGCAAGCAGGGAACTGAACATCGAAGGGAAAATTTACCAGGTAGTTTATGAAGACTCGGCAATGGTAATGCTTGAAAAGGAGAACGATCAATTGCTGAATAAATTTGCCATGGAATGGTCGCTTGGCGGGAGAAATGTTTTTACATTTCTGACACCGATGGATAAGGGAAAACTGCAAACTATTCCACTGGCCTTCGATGTAAACCGGCAGGAATGGTTTGATTATCCGCAGTCGGCCATACGTCATTTTGTGGATGCCGGGCGGGAAGATGAGGCGCTTCCCTGGCGCGACCGGATGTTTGCGTTTAATACAGCGTGTTACAACTGTCATGTCAGCCAGGTTTCTTCCAATTACGATTTGGAAACCGATTCTTACCATACCACTTTTAAAGAGCCGGGAATTAATTGCGAAACGTGCCACGGCCCCAGCGCCGAGCATGTGAGGGTTTTCCAGGAGGCTGAAGAGAAAGGGGAAGAACCCGAAGATTGGAAAATTCTTGTAACCAGCACTTTTACTCCCGAAGAACATAACTCATCGTGTGCTGTGTGCCATGCCAAAGGCAGCCCGATTACCGAAAATTATGTTCCGCCCGAGCCTTATTTTGATCACTACAACCTGGCAACGCTTGAAGATTCGGATTTTTATCCCGATGGCCGCGATTTGGGTGAAAATTATACCATGACCGGGTGGCACATGAACCCCTGCATTCAGGAAAGCGATTTGAATTGTGTAACCTGTCATACCTCCAGCGGCCGAAACCGGTTTGCTGATAATCCCAATGCAGCTTGCACTTCATGTCATGAAGATAGGCAAGGCGGCGGATTGGTTGCCCACACACTGCACCAACCCGACAGCGAAGGTTCGAAATGTGTGAACTGCCATGCTCCCAGCCGCGAGTTTGTGGGGCATTTTATTCGCAGCGATCACTCTTTTCGTCCACCCATGCCTGAAGCTACCATACAATTTGGGTCGCCCAATGCCTGCAATCAGTGCCACGATGACGAGTCTCCTGAATGGGCCAACGAAATTGTAAAAGCCAGGCCAAACGGCGATTACCAGGAAGAAACGCTTTACTGGGCGCAGCTCATAAAAGAAGCGCGGGAAGGAAACTGGAACCGGTTGGATGAAATGCTGAAAATAGTGGAAGAGAATAAATACAATGAAGTGGTGGTGACTTCATTTATAAGGATGCTGGCCAATGCACCGCACGAGAGGAAATGGGACAATGTGATTGATGCACTGAACAACAATAAATCTCCTTTGGTGAGGGCAGCTGCTGCCACAACATTAGATGGAAATTTATCGGAAAAATCTGAAAAAGCACTTGTAAAAGCTGCATCGGACGAATTTCGCCTGGTGCGTGTTTCGGCTGCTGCTTCGCTGGCCCGATTTGAAGAGAGCCGCTTTGCTGAAAATGAGAAGCAAGTGGTTGAAAATGCAACAAAGGAATACATGAAATCAATGGTGGCCCGGCCCGACGACTGGAGTTCGCACTACAACCTCGGTATTTATCACCAAAATCAGGGAAATGCACAAAAAGCGCTGGATTCTTATGAAACCGCTGCCCGGATTTATCCAGAAGCATTGATGCCGCTTATCAACAGCAGTGTGCTTTATTCCTATATGGGCAACGCAGCAAAAGCTGAAGAAAACCTGAAAAAGGCCGTGGAAATTGAACCAAATAACGAAGCCGCTAACCTGAACCTGGGACTTTTATTGGCAGAACAAGGGAAAATGCAGGAAGCGGAAGAAGCGCTGAAAGCTGCATTGGAAGCCAATCCCAGGCAGGAAGTAGCAGCTTACAATCTAAGTGTTATTGTGTCGCAACGAAGTGTGGATGAAGCGGTAAAATATGCCAAAATTGCAGCTGAAGCCAGGCCGGAAGAACCGAAATATGCCTATACGCTGGCTTATTACCAGTTGGAAAACAATCAAAAAAACGAGGCTGAAAAAACACTGGAAAAACTGATTGCAGACCATCCGCTCTATCTGAATGCCGTAAGTTTTCTGGCCGATATTTATATGAAAGACGGAAGGACCAACCAGGCCATTCAACTTTATAAACAGACCCTCAAACAGGAAGGGCTTCCGCAGGCCGAAAAACAGGCGTTGCAGCAGGCGGTTAACACTTTGCAGAATGCGGGATGATTGGTACAGAATCCTGAACTTTTTTGGAATTTGTTCGTTTCCTTCAAAAAAATAAAAAAATTATGCTGATTGTAATTTCACCGGCAAAATCGCTGGATTTTGAGACAAAACCAAAAACAAAAGAATACACGCTTCCTGAACTTGTGGAGGATTCCGAAAAACTTGTTGAGGCGCTAAAACAAATGAGCCCCGGCCATCTTTCAAAACTGATGGGAATTTCAAAGGATTTGGCCGAGCTAAATTTTCAGCGTTTTCAAACCTGGCACTTACCGTTTACACCCGAAAACGCCAAACAAGCCGTTCTTACTTTTTCCGGCGAAGTATTTCGTGGGTTGGATGCCGGTTCGCTTTCTGTGAGTACATTAAAACTGGCGCAGAAAAAACTCAGGATTCTGTCGGGATTATACGGAGTATTGAAGCCGCTCGATTTAATTCAGCCTTACCGACTTGAAATGGGAACGAAGCTGAAATGCGGTGGGGCAAATAATTTATATGAATTCTGGAACCCGCAGCTTTCCAAAAAAGTACGGGAAGCGGTGGAAGCCTCGGGAAGCAATGTGCTGGTAAACCTGGCTTCCAACGAATATTTCAAAGCCATCGATACCAAAGTCCTGCAAAAAGAAATTATAACTCCCGAATTCCGGGACATGAAAAACGGGTACTACAAAATTATAGCCGTTTATGCCAAAAAAGCCCGCGGATTGATGACGCGGTTTATTCTCGAAAATGATATCCGGAAAGTAACCGACCTGCAGGCATTCGATATGGATGGGTACAACTATAATCCGCGAATGTCCAAATCAAACCGGCCGGTTTTCACAAGGGGATAACCTGATAATATAGAACAACGAACACAATACCCGAAAAAAATTAAGAATTGAACAACATTACAATAATTGCTAACTGTAATAAAAGGTATCCGAACTTAACTCCTGGTTATTGGGCCATGAAATAAAATAGTGGTTGTTTTTTACCAGCCGAAAGTAATTCTTATCTTTTAATTGTGTAAAAATTCCCTTTGAAAGATAGGGACTTAGATCTACCTTTTTTATTTTTCCGTCATTAAATTCTACAAGTAGAATATAATCTCTTTCAACTTCTATTTTATTAATTAAAACCATTACTGGAGCGGATTAATTTTAAAAACCTCTTTCCCTTCAACTGCCAGTTTCCAATCTGCCTTTAACTCGTCCTGATGAATTTCCATCCATGCCTGAACCAATTTTAGTTTTTTGGGCGGAAAACTACCAGCAAGTACTTCCCCCGTTTCAATTTCAACAACCGCAGTTTCATCCTGATACTCAACATGAATATGAGGCTTGTTGTGTCGTTTGTTATCGAAATGAAACAGCCTGATTATTATTCATAGTCCGCATGCAGTTTTTCCGCCATGGCATCGGCCAGTTTGAGCAGTTGTTCTTTGCGTTCTTTTTTCAGGGCGCCTTTTTCTTCGATGGGTTCATACACCTGCTCCCACTTGATTTTTTCCGCAAAAAGTTTCAGGTTTTTCACCCCGCCGCCGTTCCAGGCAAAGTTTCCGAAAATGCCGAGGTAGTGGTTTTTCGGCGCCA